>JAKAXG010000378.1 GCA_021827225.1 Actinomycetes bacterium
TGAGTGCCGGAAGTCCATCACCGCAGCGCCAGGACCGGCGGCCCGGCCCGGCCCTGTCGGTGCGGTCCCTGACCAAGCACTTCGGTGACCGGGTGGCCTACCAGGATGTGTCGTTCGAGGTGGGCCGGGGCGAGGTGTTCGGGTTCCTGGGTCCCAACGGGGCGGGCAAGACGACCACGGTGCGGACGCTCGGGACGCTGATCGCCCCCACCGCCGGCAGCGCCACGGTGGCCGGGCTGGAGCTGACCCCCGACCACGGGGTGGAGATCCGCCGCCGCATCGCCATCATGCCGGAGGCGCCCGGGCTGTACCTGCGCCTCAGCGTCCGGGACAACCTGGCCTGCTTCGCCGACCTGCAGGAGATCGACGACCCCGCCGACCGCATCGCCCACGTCCTGGCCGCGGTCGACCTGGCCGACCGGGCCGGCGACGCCTGCGGGGCCCTGTCCAAGGGCCTGCGCCAGCGGGTGGCCCTGGCCCGCGCCCTGCTCGGGGACCCGGAGCTGCTGTTCCTGGACGAGCCCACGTCGGGCCTGGACCCGTCGGCGGCGCGCGACGTGCACGGGCTGATCGACGACCTGCGCAGCCGCGGGGTGACGGTGTTCCTCACCACCCACCGCCTCGAGGAGGCCGAGCGGCTGTGCGACCGGGTCGCCATTTTGAACACCACGCTGCGCACCATCGGCCGCCCCGACGAGCTGAGGGACCGGCTCTTCGCCCGCTCCCTCCAGGTCGCCACGGCCGCCCCTCTGTCCGACCCCGCCTCGATCTTCGAACCGGTGCCGGGTGTCAACAGGTGGCGACCCGACGGCCCGGCCGCCTACTCGCTCGACGTGACCGACCCGGCCACCACGGCCCCCGCGGTGACCCGGGCCCTGGTGGCCGCCGGAGCCGACGTGCTCTCCATCGGGGAGGCCCGGCGCTCGCTCGAGGACGTGTACCTGCAGATGGTGGGGGAGCGGGGATGAGCCGCCGGCGGGTCGCGGCCATCGTGCGCAAGGAGATGCGGGATCTCCGCCACAACGGCAACGTCGTCTACGCCATGGTGATCCTGCCGCTGGTGTTCCTCATCCAGCCGGTGATCCAGGTCTTCACCATCCCCTCGGCCGCGTCGGCGGTGCTGCACCGCGAGCACACCCTGGTCTACATGCTGGCCATCCCGGCTCTGGTCCCGGCCGCGCTGGCCGCCTACTCGATCGTCGGCGAGAAAGTGCAGGGCACGTTGGAGCCGCTCCTGTCCACGCCGATCCAGCGCCGGGAGCTGATCCTGGGCAAGGCGCTGGCCGTGTTCGTGCCCTCGGTGGTCATCGCCTACCTGGTGTTCGCCGCCTACATCGCCGTGGTGGAGATTTTCGCCGCCCCCGGTGTGGCCCCGGCGGTGGTGCAGGGACCGGAGGTGGTGGCCCAGGTGGTCTTCACCCCGCTGCTGGCCGGCTGGTCCATCTGGGTGGGCATGGCCATATCCGCCCGGTCCAGCGACGTGCGCACCGCCGGGCAGCTGTCCATCCTGGTCAGCCTGCCGACCGTGGCGGTGACGTCCCTGGTGGCGTTCAACGTCATCCCCGCCGACACCAGGGTGGCCCTCGGGTTCGGTCTGGGGCTGCTGGTGCTCAACCGGCTCGGGCTGCGGGCCGCGTCGTTCGTCTTCGACCGGGAGCGGCTCATCACCAGCACCCGGTAGCCCGGCTAGCGCTGCCAGAAGCGGAAGAGGTACTCGCCCATCTGCCAGACGGCCGGGTGCACCCCGGCGGCGGTGGTGATGCGGTCCACCACGTCGAAAAACGCCGTGTTGACCGGTCGGATCCATGCCAGGACCATGAACACGGCCAGCAGGCCGTACGGCTTCATCCGCTCGGCGCGCGCCGCGGTGTCCGGCCGGACGTAGGGCTCCCAGACGGACCAGCCGTCGAGGCCCGGGACCGGCAGCAGGTTGAGCACCGCCACCGAGACCTGCAGGAAGGCGAAGAACGCCAGCCCGGCCCAGAACACCGGGTGGGCGCCCGGGTCGTGCTGGGCCCGCACGAGCCACAGGACGGCCCCGGCCACCACCACGTTGGTGGCCGGCCCGGCGGCCGACACCGCGCTGCGCCAGGCCCGGCTGGCGAAGCGCCCGTGGTTGAGCTGCACCGCCCCGCCCGGCAGGCCGATGCCGCCCTGCACCACGGCCAGCAGCGGCAGGACGAGGGACAGGACCGGGTGGGTGTAGCGGAACGGGTTGAGCGTCAGGTACCCGGCGTCGGCCGCCGCCCGGTCACCGGCCCGGTAGGCGGTGTAGGCGTGGGCGAACTCGTGCAGCGACAGTGACACCACCCACCCGGCCACCACCATCACGAAGACCCCCAGGCGCCCGACCGTCGAGTTGAAGTCGCTCCTCCAGGCCAGCGCCCCGCCACCGGCGGCCGCCGCGGCGAAGGCCACGAACACCGGGCTGGGCACCACCGCCCTCCGCCGCCGCCACCGGGGCGCCCGCCGGGCCGCTCCGGGGGCGGACCCCGGCGGCGGCCCGACCGGGAGGATGCGGGCCTCGTCGATGCGGTCCAGCCGGGCCAGCGTCCGGCGCATCCGGCGGCGGCGCCGGGCCGGCCCGGCGGTGACGGCATCGGTCAGTCGTGCGAGATCCACGGTCCTTCAGCTCCCCTTCCAGTCGCCGGCCAGCATGGGCCCGGTCGGGGCCCCGGCCCCCGCCCCGGTGCGCAGCTGCCGGGCCAGGGTGGCCGACAGCGGGATGGCCAGCGCCCCGGTCACGGCCAGGGCCACGAAGGCCCCCGCCGGGCGGCTCTGCAGCGCCTGGACCACCAGCGCCACCACGATCCCGCCGGCGTTGCCGGCCAGCCACAGCACCGCCGTCGCCGCCCCGCCGGCCGGCCCGGCCCGCCGCTCCGCCAGCTCGAGCACCACCGGTAGATCGGGCAGCAGCAGCAACCCCAGCACCGGCAGGGCCACCGCCCCCGCCACCACCCCCGGGGCGACCGCCAGCACCAGGCAGCTGCCCACGATGGCCGCCGCCGAGACCGCCACGGTGGCCGCCTGCCAGCCCCGTGCCGCGACCACCGGCGGCAGCACCGCGCAGCCCACGACCCCGGCCACCACCATGCAGGTGAGCAGCGTGTCGGTGGTGCCGGAGGAGACGCCGGCCGGCTCGAGCAGCGTCTCGACCCAGGTGGAGAGGGCCACGAACGCCCCGAAACCCACGAAGACCAGCCCGGCCAGGCTCCGCAGCACCGGGTCGGACCAGAGATCCCGCACCGCCTGGGAGGTCACCTCGGAGCCGGCCGGCACCAGGGGGGCCGGGACCGGGCCCCGCATGGAGATTCCCAGCACGACCACGGCCAGCACCGAATAGGCGGCGCTGATGACCAGGATGGGGGTGAGGCC
Organism: Actinomycetes bacterium; assembly: GCA_021827225.1. Next base: position 3,376 of record JAKAXG010000378.1, read on the forward strand.
CGACGCGCCGAACACCGCTCCGAGCACGAACGCCGCCACGAAGCCCACGAAGGTCCCGGCCGAGCCGACGGCGATGCCGAGGGGCCGGTGGCCGCTCGACAGGTATCGGCTGGCGGTGCCGGTGATGGCGTTCAAGACCGCCGGCTGACCGAGGGCCACCAGGGTCTGGCCGGCCAGGAGCACCGCGTAGCGGTGGTCCGCCGCCCGCAGCAGCGCACCGGCAGTGGTCAGAGCCGCCCCGGCCAGGAGGGTGGGCCGGAACCACCGGTCGAGCGCCTTGCCCACCGGGACGGCCAGCACCACGTACAGCAGCGGGAAGATCTCCGACAGCCACCCGACGGCCGACTGCGACACCCCGAGCACCCCGGAGGCGCCGGTCGTGATCGGTGTGAAGTTGAGCCACAGCATCTGGTTGGCCGACGCCACCAGCACGAACCCGGCGATGACCGCCCAGCGGCTGCCCCCCGCCTCCGTTGCGTCCCCCACGGAGGCGACGATACCGCCCGCGCCGCCGCCTCGACCGGCTCGGCGACGGGGCCGACGGTGCCGATCGGCCGCCGGTCTAGCTCCGGGCCGCCCTGACGAAGTGGTGGGCGTTGATCACGTACCCCGAGTTGAGGTACAGGCGGTGGGCGTCGTAGCGGTTGGGGCCGACCCCGGAGTCGAGGTGCACCTGGGCGCAGCCCAGCCGGGCCGCCTCGGCGTGCACCCAGGCCAGGATCCGCCCGGCGTGGCCCTGCCCCCGGGCCGCCGGGACCGTCGACAGGTCGTCGATGTAGATGTGGCGGCCCCAGCTGAGCGACGTGGCCAACCGGAACCCGGCGACCGCCACCGCCCGGTCGCCGTCTTCGCTGAACGATCCGACCAGGCGGTAACCCTCCGGTCGCTGGAGTCCGTCCACCTGCTCGACGAAGGCCTCCACCCGCTCCAGCGCCGGTCGCAGCTCCGACATGGCGGGGAAGGCCAGGCCCGTCTCGGGCGGGAGTATCTCGCGCAGCATCCCCTCATCCTCCCAGGCCCCGGCCCGCCCCTCGACCAGGACCGCCCATTCCGGAAGCCCCGGGACCCCCGGGGAGGTCGCGCTACACCGTCTGCCCCGACCGACCGACAAGAGTGACGCGATGCGGGAGGGACCAGGGTGACCGACACCACCGATTCGATAACCATGATCCAGGTGGCGGCGATGTTCGTGGTGCCCCGCCAGCTGGCCGAGCGCTTCGTGCGCAGCGCCGACTTCCCCCGGCCGGTCAGCCCCGGCCTGTGGAGCCGGGCCGAGGTGGAAGCCTGGGGCCGGGCCAACGGCCGCCTCACCGCCGTCTGAGCCCCCGACCCGGCCCGACCGCGGCCCGGCTCAGGCCGGGGCGGTCTCGGTGGCCACCGTCTTGGCCCAGCCGTAGTCGGCCTTGCCGTTGGGGGCCCGGCGCACCGCGTCGAGCACGATCACCCGCTTGGGGATCTTGTAGCCCGACAGCGAGTCGCGCAGCCACGCCCGCAGCTCGTCGCCGTCGGGGGCGTCGGGGCGGTGGCAGCCGACCACGGCCACGACCTGCTGGCCGAAGCGTTCGTGGGGGACGCCGACCACCAGGCAGTCGTCCACCGCATCGTGGCGCTTGAGCGCCTCCTCCACCTCCTCGGGGTAGATCTTCTCCCCGCCGGAGTTGATGCAGTTGGACCCCCGACCGAGTAGGCGCACCGTCCCGTCGGCGTCGACGGTGGCCCAGTCGCCGGTGATCACGTACCAGTCACCGTCGATCTCCCGGAAGGTCCGGGCGGTCTTCTCCGGGTCCTTGTAGTAGCCGTAG
>JAKAXG010000379.1 GCA_021827225.1 Actinomycetes bacterium
GGGGACCTGTAGCGACCGGCGGCCGGACCCCCCGCGCGTTGCGGCATCTCATTCCTTTGGTAACAGGTGATGCCAACCCTAGTGTTTGGCATCACCCGTTTCCAATACGGGGGGCGATCTAGACTCTCATCTCTTGGCAGCCTCCCGCACCTCTCCGCCCGCTCGCAGCCGGAGCCGCTGGACCGGCCTGTCCCCCGCCGACCGCAAGGCCGAGCGGCGGCGCCTGCTGGTCGGAGCGGCCTTCGATCTGCTCGGCACGCAGGGATGGTCCGCCACCACGGTGCGGGCGGTGGTCGAGTGGGCCCAGCTCAACCCCCGGTATTTCTACGAGAGCTTCAAGGATCTGGACGAGCTGGTCGTGGCCGTCTACGACTCGGTGGTCGAGGAGATGGGACTGGTGGTCAGCGACGCCCTGACCTCTGCCGGCGACGAGCCGGCCGACCAGATCAGGGCGGCGGTCGGCGCCATCATCGACTTCGTCGACGCCGACCGGCGCCGGGGCCGGGTGCTCTACGTGGAGGGCATCGGCAACGAGGCCCTCAACCACCGGAGGCTCCAGGCCGGGCAGGCGGTCGTCGCCTTCGTGGAGGGCTACGCGGCCGATCACCGCGCCACCGGGCCCGGGGAGCAGATCGGGCGGGTCGCGGGGGCGGTCATCGTGGGAGGATTCAGCCAGCTCCTGATCGAGTGGCTGCAGGGGCGGATCAAGGTGAGCAAGGCCACCCTGGCCGCCGACGCGGCGGAGCTGTTCCTGGCCATCGGCCGCACCGGCAGCTCCATCGCCGACCGCCGGAACGCACGGAGGCCGGCCAGGCCCCGCCTGGCGAAGCGGGCCTGACGCCGGGCGGCGGGACCCTTCTACCCGTTCGGCGGGGACGGGCACAGCCGGTATATGAGGTCGTGGCCGTCGTCGTAGACCAGCTTCAGGGCTCCCGGGAGGGGCCGGCTCGCGGGCGAGGTGATGTAGGTGAAGTGGAACACGTGGCACGCCACGGCCCAGTCATTGGCCGTTATCGCAGCCCGCAACCGGGCGTCTAGTGCCGCCACCGTTCCGGGGGTGCGGGAGATGTAGCCGAAGGCCATCGGGTGGCCGTCGAGGACCTGGTCGTACAGCTGGAGCGACTTGTTGATCCTGCCGTTCCTGACGGCCGCGTCGTCTATCACCGCTCCGGGTGGCAGGTTCCGGAGGGCGGTTACGTACGCGGGCCTGGTGGTCGGGGCGGAGGGAGGGGGGGCCGGCCACAGCTCGACGAACAGGCCGGCGCACGCGGCGGCCATGATCGCCACGTGGGAGCGGCGGCGGAAGTCGAGCCGGCTCAGCACCGAGGCGGCCAGGACCCCGGCGGCGATGGAGGTCAGCACGGAGATGCGCTCGGGTTCCAGGTTGTACCGGAGCAGGGGGACCACGATCAGGGCCAGGTCGAACGGCATCGGGATACCCGTGTCGTGATGGTCCACGACCAGGTACGGGCCGAGGCTGAGGACCAGGGACCCGGCAGCGAAGGCCAGCCAGAACGCCGTGTGCCGGCCGGCCCGGCGCCTCATGACCGTGGCCGCCACGATCAGCACTACGAGCGTGACCGAAAGGTAGATGGTGGTGTCGGCCAGGTTTCCGGGCACCGACCCGTAGAACCAGCGCGTGAGCCCGGCGAACCTCCAGTGGCGTCCGTCGATCAGCAGCGAGAGCAGGTCGCTGCTCTTGCTCGGATGGCCTCCCTGCATGGGATCCTTCAGGTTGGACCAGATGAGCGCCGCCGGCAGGGGCACGGTCAGGGCGGCGGCCCCCGCGCCGAAGAGCAGGCCGTTGCGCCGGTCGAGGCGGAAGGCTCCGGCCCTCCACAGGTACAGGGCGATGACCGCGGCGGTGACGACGGAGAAGAGGTAGTAGTAGTAGTCGCAGAGCACGACCAGGAACAGGGTGGCGGCGGCGCCGGCGGCCAGGCGGGAAGTCGGTCGGGTGAGCAGGCGCCACCACAGCAGGATGAACAGCGGCACCCACTCGAGGGACACCAGCTGCATCAGACCGAGGGTCTTGGCCAGGTGGTACGCCGAGAATGTGACGGCGAAACCGCCGAAGATGGATGCGGCGTACCGCTGGCAGAAGTAGCGGCACAGCCAGAACGCGGTGACTCCCGTGGCGACGAACGAGAAGACCACCATGACGTTGAAGGCGTCGACCAGGGGCATCACCCGCAGCAGCACGATGCCGACGAACCCGTTGAAGGGGTTCATGGTCTGGCCCAGCAGCGTGGTCCCGTACGGGTAGTGCAGCATGGTGGTCTGCCAGGGTGACTGGTGCAGCACCGTCACCGCCCGGTTTACCCACCACATGTTCCACACGTTCTGGTAGCCGTCGCCGGTGTCGGTGAAGAACTGCCGCTGGGGATGGGCCATCCACGGCCAGGTGTACAGGCAGAAGAAGGCGAAGTAGACGGCCGCCGGGGCCAGCAGGTCGAGCGTGATCCCCCGCAGGGTCCAGGCGCCGTCCCGGCGGCCCGGCGCGCCGCGGTGGCCGGCCGTCCGGCGCCGCGGCCCGGAGGAGACCGGCTCAGCGGCGGTCAGCGGCCGGACGGGGTCGCGTGCGGTGGGTCCTGCGGGGCGATCCCCCGAGCGGTGCGCGAATCGATCATGGCAGCCATCCTCGACGGGGAGCGGTGCGGGACACGGGTTGTCCTAATGCCGCGACGGGTCGGGGTCAAGTCGCCCGCGGACCACCCGGCGCCGGTCGAACGCCCACCGCCCGGCGGCCGGCCCGGTTTCAGGGCAGGGTGACGTTGCCGAAGTGGGCGACCGAGTCCTCGCAGTAGAGCCCGATGGCCCCGGACTGCAGGGAGCTGTCCGTGGCCGACACCAGGTGGGCACCGTTGACCGACACCGAGATCTGCGAGCCGCTCTGGCTGACGCTCACGTCGTACCACCTGCCGATCGGGAACACCGGCGAGGATCCGGTGGCGATGAAGAACTCGCGGCCGTCGATCTCCTTGTCCAGCTCCCAGCCGTTCGGCTTGAGGACCAGGGCGTAGAAGCTGTCGTGGCGGGCGTTGAAGTCCCAGAGCACCCATCCCACCTCCCACGGGTTGGGGGCGCTGCCCCGGCGCAGCTGCTCGACGGTGCGCACGGCGACGCTGAAGGTGGGCGACGTGTAGCTGCGGCTGGTGGTCAGCAGGGCGGAGTGGGTCAGCGACGGCGACGTGGCCACCGCAGGGGCCAGGGAGGCCACGTAGCCGTTGGCGGTCGGGTCGACGGTGGTGCGGGCGGACCCGTAGCCGTTCCACTGATCGGTCCAGGTGTTCCTCGTCTGCCCGTCGGTCCAGCTGGCCGGCCCCATGGCGGAAAAGGCCTCGGGCGAGACGGGGACCTGGGCCCCCGCCGGCGCCACCCCGGGCGTCGGGGCCGCCGGCACGGGTGTCGTCGCATGCACCGGCTGGGAGCTTGTGGGGGAAACCGGCACGACGGGCGTGGTGGACGTGGGCTGGACCACGGTGGCGGAGACCGGGACCGACGCCGTCGCGTGGACCGCCTGGGAGCTGGCCGGTGAGACCGGAACCGCGGGCGTGGCGGGGACCGGCTGTGCGGCCGTAGCCGAAACCGGTGCCGGGGCCGGGGATGTGGTGGCGCCCGTGCTGTTGCGGTTGTCGCCGATGGCCGCGTGCTCGGCGTCGAAAGCGCTGTTGAGGGCGGCCGGCATGCCGGGCAGGCTCAGGTCCTCATCCCAGTACCACCAGAACCCCCCGCCGATGTAGTACGGCTCGTGCACCGGTGCGCCGTAGTAGTAGGCCATGATCTGCTGGGCCCGGGCCTCGCTCGACGCGCTGGTCGGGTTCGGCAGGCCCAGTTCCCCGAAGCCGATGGAGGCGTTCGGGTACAGCAGGTGCAGGGCCTGCACCTCGGAGGTGATGGTCGAGACCGCGACATTCCCCGAAAGCCCCGCGCACTGGGTCGGATACCACGACAGCAGCACATAGTTGATCCCGTCGCGCACGGAGGCCGGCAGGTACCGGCTGGAGTACTGCTGGGGGGTCAGCTCCGAGGCCCCGTCCCCGCAGTGGTCGGGACCCCAGCTGTTCTCGTAGAGCGTAAGGGCGGACTTGTAGCCGGCGGCCGCCACCTGGTGGTAGGTGTCGACCACCATCTGGGCCCCCTGGCTGTAGGGGCCGGTCCAGTTGCCGTTGACCTCGTTGCCGATCTCCCAGATGTCGACCGAGGGTCCCAGCGTGGATAGAAGGCTGCTGACCCGGGCCTGCTCGCCCTGGACCGTCTGGGCCTTCATATCGGAAGAATCCAGGATCTCGCCCATGATGTAGCTGTGGGGGGCCAGCTGCTCCAGCGCCGCCTGGTAGTAGCTGGCCGGCTCGGTCGGATCGAGGTACACCTGGGTGGTGGGCATGTACGGCATCGCCTCCACCGACGACACCACCCGCCCGATGTTCGACACGTCATCGATCGTGATCCCGTAGAGCGGACCTGACGGCAGGCTCCGGGCGGTGGCAGCAGCTGGATGGATCGGCGGTGACATGACCGCCACCGCGGCCAGTCCGGCCGCCATCAACGTCGCAACCCCAGCCCGCCCCGCCATCATCATGTCCATCACGTCACCGACCCCGATCTCCTCCTGTTCGAGTAGAAGGTCGGCGGTCGGCCCGGCGGCCCTGAACACCGGAAAGTCGGTCCGGAACCTGTTCGAAGGCGAAACTGGGCCAATTCCCGGTCAGGATCGCCCCGGTCGGCGGCCGGCTGGCCGCCCGCTACGGTCCCCGGGCCCCTCGGCAGGCGCTTGCGCAAGCGTTTGCGAGGTATCGTCTTGCTGTTCTGGCTCCGACCAGAGGAGGATCACGCGTGGTGACGATGGCCGACGTGGCGGCGCGCGCTGGGGTGTCGGTGTCGACCGTCTCGCACGTGCTCAACGAGACCCGCCCGGTGAGCGAGGTCCTCGTCGCCCGGGTACGGGAGGCGGTGGAGGCAACCGGCTACTCGATGAACGCGGTGGCCCGATCCCTCGCCACTTCGCGCACCCGTCTGATCGGGATGGTCGTGTCCGCCACGTCTGACATCTTCTTCGGGCGCCTGATCACCACCATGGAGGAGGCGGCCCGCCGCCACGGCTACTCGGTTCTCATCTCCGACACCCAGGACGACGCCCAGCTCGAGGTCGCCCAGGTCCGCCTCATG
>JAKAXG010000380.1 GCA_021827225.1 Actinomycetes bacterium
GCGCAGCTCCACCGCCGACTGGATGCGCCGGTCGGCGTTCTTCGACAGCAGGTCCAGCACCACCCGGTCCAGGTTGTGGGGGATGCCCCGCACCGACGCCGACGGCTTGGGCACCTTGTCGCTCAGATGGGCCAGGGCGGTGGCCATGTCCGTCTCGCCGACGAACGGCGGCTCGCCGACCAGCATCTCGTAGAGCACCACGCCCAGCGAGTACAGGTCAGCGCGGGCGTCGGGGTCCTGGCCCTTGATCTGCTCGGGGCTCAGGTACTTGGGGGTGCCGAGGACCGTGCCCGTGCGGGTCAGGTCGGCGCCGGTCTCCAGACCGGCCTTGGCGATGCCGAAGTCGGTGACCTTGACCCGCAGGCCGCCCCACTCGTCCTCCACCAGCAGCACGTTGGCCGGCTTCACGTCCCGGTGCACCAGCCCGGCCTGGTGGGCGTAGGCCAGGGCGTCGGCCACCTGGCGGGTGACCGACACAGCCGAGGACGGATCCAGCCGGCCGTACTCGTTCAGCCACTGGCGCAGGTTCCGGCCCCGCACCAGCTCCATGACGATGTAGGCGGTGCCCTGGTCCAGGCCGGTGTCGAAGGTGGCGACGATGCCGGGGTGGGCCAGCCGGGCGGCGGTGACCGCCTCGCGGCGGAACCGCTCCAGGAAGACGGAGTCTGCCGCCAGATGCGCCTGCAGCACCTTGACCGCCACCGGACGGGAGAGAACCTCGTCGTGGCCTTCCCAGACCTCCGCCATCCCGCCCCGGGCTATGGGGGCGACCAGCCGGTAGCGACCCGAGAGGGTGCGTCCGACGCCCGGCGGTTGCGTGGTTTGGTCGAATCCGGGCACGACCCTCCCAGGGTACCGAACCGGCAGGCCGGCTCCGGGTCAGGCCGGCAGCCAGGCCACCCCGATGGCGCCCGGGCCGGCGTGGGTGCCGATCACCGGGCCCACGTCGCCCAGGAGGGTGTCACCCTCGGTCGGCTTGATGTCGGAGAGCATGGCCAGGAACTCGTCGAAGTCGTGGGCGTCGGCGGAGAACACGGCCAGGCGGGAGACCGGACCGGCCGATCGCACCTTGTCAGCCAGGTAGCGCAGGGACTTGTTGCGGGTGCGCTGCTTGGACTCCTGTTCCACGACCCCGTCGCGCACCTCGATGACCGGCTTTATGGCGAGCATCGATCCCAGCAGAGCCTGCGCCCCGCCGATACGGCCGCCCTTTTTCAAATTCTCCAACGTGTCGATGGCCCCGTACACCTTCATCGACCGCACCGCCCGCTCGGCGACCTCCACCACCTGCTCGAGCGACCCGCCGCCGGCCGCCGCCTTGGCCGCCTCCACCGCGATCAGGCCCTGGCCCAGCGACACGCTCAGCGAGTCGATGACGCGCACCGCCAGCTTCCCCTCCAGAGCCCGGGCCGCCTGCCGGGCCGCCTCGATGGTTGCTGACAGCTTAGATGACAGATTCACGCAGACCACGCCGTCGGCGCCGGCCGCCGCCATGGCCTCGAAGGCCTCCTGGAACTGGCCCGGCGACGGCGCCGCGGTGGCGGGCAGCACCGGCGAGGACGCGCAGCGGGCCCAGAAGTCCTTGGTGGACAGCTGCACCCGGTCGACGAGCTCCTCTTCACCGAAACGGATACGCAACGGGACCAGACCGATGCCCAGCTCGCTGAGCGTCTCATCGAGCAGGTCACAGGCGCTGTCGGTCACCACTCGGACGCTCGCCACTGTTATGTCGCCTCCCGGCCGCTAGTCGTTGTATTCCGAGTTTGGACCGCTTCGGGGGCGTAGAGGTGACATTCAGCCGGTCCGGCGGTCCCGGGGGTAGTCGGGAGGCACCGTGTTGAAGAACTCGTGCACGCCGGGGTCCTCCTCCGGCCCGGCCGGGGGCGGCGGCTCGCCGTCCGGCGCCGGCGCCAGCCGCCCGGGCCGGCGGCCGTGGCGCAGATCCCGCCCCCACCACACGGCCAGCGACACGATGGCCACCACGATCAGCACCACGCCCACCCCCGACACGGCGGTGCTGCGGACGGTGTCGTGGTCGGCGGCCAGGCGCAACCCCCCGCCGGGCGTCCACAGCTCCACGTCGAGCGGGAACACCCCCGAGGTCCGGGTCTCCACCGGCACCTTCAAGGTGGTGTTCTGTCCGATCAGGGAAAAAGAGCAGACCTCACTGGTCGGGGTCGGGACCGTGCACCTCCCGTTGGACGGGCTGGCTGGCCGGAAGATCAGCCGCTGGCTCCTCAACCGCAGCTCCACCCGGGGGTGCAGGCCGGCGGAGGTCAGGATGGTGATGGGCAGCTGGCCCTTGGTGGCGGTGAGGGTTATGGAGGTCGACCCCGGCAGGCTGATCTCCTTGACCACCCGGTCCCGCTCGGCGGTGATGGCCCCGAGGATCGCCGCCCGGGTGGCCGGGCTGATGGTCTCCGACTCGGCGATCAGCAGCTGCTGCGACAGCCCCGAGAGGGTGGAGGTGTCGGGCAGCATGGCCGCCACCGCCGCCAGGTCGCCGCGGGCGGCCAGGATCCGCTCGGCGGAGCTGAACAGGGCGGCGGCCGCCCGGTTGGGGGGAGGCTGCGGGTTCGACAGGTCCCTGGTGACCTCCGGGACGGGCAGCGTGTCGAACAGCTGCGACGCGGTCACCGCCTTCACCAGCGGGTTCCCGCTGAGCCCGGCCAGCAGGGTGGCCACGAAGTCCGGCGACGCCGACCAGCCCGCCGGCGGCATGGCCACCACCCCCCGGGAGTTGCTGGGCTGCTCGGTCTGGATCATGGCCAGCTCGGCGAGCAGGTCGTTGGCGGCCAGGACCGGCGGCTGCCGGGATGCGAAGTCCGAGGTCAGCTGGGGGTCGGCGGCCATCACCTTGAGCCGGCTGTCGCCGAACTGCAGCCAGGTGGCCGAGGCGAAGGTGACCTGGCTGTTGTAGACGGTGAGGTCCCCGTTGGGGACGATCAGGGAGGTGGCGTGGTGGGCCTCCAGGAATCCCACGGTGGCGGCATCGAGGGGTCCGTTGACCACCCACGTCCCGGTGGCCGGGTCCACCCGGTACACCGAACCGAGCACCGCCGACCCGGCCTGCAGCTGCCGGTCGGCCTCGCCGGCCATCCCGGCGACCACCAGGTCCCCCGGCGACACCGGGCTGTAGGTGGCCGGCAGCACCTGGATGAGCCCGTTCTGCGGGACACCGGCCAGGGTGGTCAGGGTCGTGCGGTCGGTGGCCGACCCGGCGGCGGCGCCGGCCTGCAGGGAGCTGAGGGTGAGGGGGCTGCTCAAGACGCTGGCCGGGACGTTGGCGTCGGCGTTGAGGACGGTGGCCAGCCGGCCCAGCCGGGAGGACTCCGCCGGGGTCGGGGCCTGCAGGCGCCCGGAGCGGTCCACGGCCGGCGGCGAGTCCACCGGGACCACCGTCGACACCGACAGCGGGGTGTTGGTGCCGGAGGCGAACACCAAGAAGGTGGTCAGCGGCGAGCCCTCGGTGGTGCCGTGGGAGCCCACCAGCGATATCTGGATGGGGAAGACCCCCGAGTGGGGGGCGGAGAACTCCCCGAAGGGCGATCCGGCCGGGGGGGCCACGTTGACCGGCACCACCACATCGAAGCCGCCCGCCGGGTCGGCCGGCAGCTTGGCCAGCGGCTGCACCCCCGTGTAGAGGGGGTAGCTGCGCACCCGCCCCAGCGCCGCCGAGTCGAAGTTGGTGCGGTTGATCAGCTGCGGGAAGTAGCTCACCTGCACCCGGTCGGTGGCCGGGTCGGCGGCGGTGAAGCCGACCCGCACGGTCAGGTTCCCGGAGTTCTGCACCCACGGGGTCTGGGCCAGTAGCCGCACCGCGTAGTGGCCCGTCGGCGCCGGCGCCGCCGCCGCCGGGCGGGGCATGCCGACCAGTGCGGTGACGGCGGTGATCAGGGCGGCCACCAGCGCCGCCGCCAGCCGCCCGGGTAGCGGACGGATCATCCGATCCCGGCCGACAGCACCGACAGGCCGACCGGCTCGTCACGGAAACCCACGGCGGTGTAGAGCGCCAGAGCGGCCCCGTTGTCGCTCTGGGTGTTCACCAGCACCCGGCCCACGCCGCGCCCGGCCATCCAGTACAGCCCGTCGAGCAGCAGCCGCCGGCCCAGTCCCCGGCCCTGCGCCTGGGGGTGCACGGCCAGGCGCTGCACGTAACCCCGCCGGCCCGACCGCCCGCAGATGGCGTATCCGCCCACCGGCCCCCGGCGCCCACCGGAGGCGCGGAACCGCACCGCCGGTGTCGCCGCCAGCGCGTCCTCGAGCGCCGTTTCGTCGAAACGCCAGAACTCCGAGAAAGCAGCCCGGTCCACCTCCAGGACCGCCCGGCGCCGGCGGGCCGGGACCCGGGACAGTCTGGGCCGGCGGGGCAGCGGCGGCAGCGGGAGGCCGAGGTCCAGCCCGAGCAGGCGCAGCTTCTCCTCGACACCGAAGCCGGCGGCCAGGAACCCGGCCTGTTCGAGAGGCGACAAAGCCCCCGTCAGGACACGGGAAAATCCCTGGTCAGCGAGGGTGGAGAGGCAGTGGCGCACGAAGTCGGCGGAGAGGAACGGAGCGTCGGGGGATACGGTGAGCAGGGCGACGGAACCGTCGCCGCGCCAGGGCACGGTACGGGCCCGTTCCCGGCCCCGACGGATCACGAAGACCGGCGGGGCACCCACGCGGACAACGCTACCTGCCCGCCTGGGCCGGACTCAGGCGCCCGTTTTTCCTGGTAGCGATTCTGCCTTCTCAACCCCGGGAGGGCACGGCCCGATAGACGAACGTGCTCGACCTGCAGTCAATCCTCACTCACGTGACAGAGGTTGGCGGCTCCGATCTTCACGTCAAGGGCAACTCCGCGCCGCGGGTGCGCGTCAACGGCGACCTGCGGCCCACCCCTTTCCCCCCGGTCGAGCGACAAGAGGTGGAGGAGTGCCTGCGTGTGATCATGCCCGTCGATCGCATCGAGGAGTTCCACCGCACCGGTGAAGCGGACTTCTCGCTGTCGATCGACGGGCTGGGGCGTTTCCGCGGCAACGCCTTCCGCCAGCGCGGCAGCGCGGCCATGGTCCTGCGCCGGGTGCTGCCGGCGGCCATGTCGGTGCTGGACCTCGGCCTCCCGCCGATCGTCACCCGGCTGGCCGAGGAGCACCGCGGCATGGTGCTGGTCACCGGCCCC
>JAKAXG010000381.1 GCA_021827225.1 Actinomycetes bacterium
GCTCTTCAGCTCGGCGCAGCGGGACTCCGCCTGCTCCAGGTCGGCCCGGCGGTGCTGCTGGACCGTCTCGAAAGCGTCGCCCAGCGCCTGCCCGCAGGTCGGGCACTCGCCTTCCCCCGACAGCGACGCCGAGCGTTCGAGGGCCTGGCGGGCCCGGGCCGAGTCGGCCTCGGCCGCCCGGAGCAGGGCCACGGCCGCCGCGGCTTCCTCCCTCAGCGCCGACGCCGCCTCCTCGGCCCGGGCGAGGTCCGCCTCGTCGACCCGCACGCACGCTGTTGCTGTCGTCTGGGGTGGCAGCGAGTGAACTTGCTCGGCGGGTTACTGAGCCGTTTCCAAGGGACATGTCTAGATGGGCAGCCCGAAGCCGGAAACGTCTCGGCGCGCCTTATCCGCGATGCGCATCGCCAAGTCGAGTGCGCTAGCTCGATGCCCCCTGGTCGCGTTACTTCCCGAACTGTTCTCGTCACCATCCCGGCCAGCAGCACGACCCTTTACCATCGCTTCTGCTTCGTCGAGAAGCGGCGCAACGTGCCGCGTCTGGACCATCCGAGCTCTGAGCGCTTGCTGATAGAACTGTCTGGTGAGCGCGGCCGGTTCTTTCTGATCCCGGCCCGTGTCGGATCCGGTGTCCATGAGTTCCAGGAATGCCGACAGAAATGAGCTGTAGACAGCGAAACGTTGTTCGCGGCGGAATTCGCCCCACCGGACGAAGAACCCGAGTACTACCCCTGCGATACCCGCCGTCGCGGCGATTGCTGCGGCCGTCAAAGGAGTGACTCCTCTCGCCTTGGGATAATTCCCCAGTATTGCCGAGCGTCGGCAGTGTGTGGCCGCAGGCATGTGCTTATCCGGTGCGGCCTTGCGTCGTCATAATTCTCGGGATGGCCAGCTGCGAAGGCGGTCGACCGTTGCTGGAGCCGTTACCGGGACGCCGTTGCAGCGCCTACCTGGGCCAAGTCATGCGCCAGTGACACTCTTTGGTCGTCCGGTCCCTGTGCTTCCGGCTGAGCACCCTAGCATCGCCCCTCGGGCTTCTGACGGTCATGCGCTCAGGCACGCGTGGGCGGTTGCCGCCTCATGCATGTGGTGACCGTCAGCGTGGTACACGCTGATCGCGGAGGTCGAGCTGCGATAACCGGGTCTTCATGGCCCTCGGGGTTTGGGGCAGGGTAGGGCTTCCCCGTTCACCTCAGTTGGCGATGCCGTGACCCTAAACAGAAAGGGGGGCCGGCCGGGACCGGCTCCTGAATCGCGCCGGGATCGGTGACTGCTTCTACCTCTGAGAGGATGGAGCAGCGTCAGAGAGCACGCAGGGCAAGAGGGCGCCTCGTCCGCCGCATCCGGTGGAGTTCCGGGAGCGGGCGGTTCGGATGGTCTTCGAGCATCAAGACGAGTACCCGTCTCAGTGGAAGGCGATCCAGTCGATTTCGGAGAAGTTGAAGGTCGATCACGAGAGTCTTCGCCAGGGCGCCGCGGCCGCCGCGCCGGACCTGGAGTCGGCTCCCGCAGCCGCGACGGGAGTGCTGGAACGTCGGGCCCGCCTGGTCGACGGCGCGCTGGGCGCCACCGCGTTCGTCGCGGTCATTGGCGCCGCGGCCGGAACGGTCAGCTACTGCAACGCCGGGCAGGTTCCGCCCATCCTGGTCGGCCCGGACAGATCGATCGTGGAGCTGGAGGGAGCGAGATCGCCTCTGCCTGCGCCCTGAATGAAGACGGGGCCCATCCCGAGGCCACGGTCAGCTTCGCGCCCGGATCGCTGCTCGTGGCGTTCACCGACGGTCTGGTCGAACGGCCAGGCGAGGACCTTAGCCGCGGATACGAGCGTCTCCGTCGCTTCCTGGAAGCCGCCCCCACCAACCTCGACGAGTGCGCCGATGCCGTCCTGGAAGCGGCGCTGCACCGACACCTCCGCACGGACGACCTCGCCATGGTCGTCGTCGGCCATCGACAACCACGCGGGGAGCGAGCTTCGTTGGCCTAGCCGGCGGGGTCGTCCCGTCAGCTCTGGCCCGGAGTGGCCGGCGGGGAGATGCACGGCCCAGCCCCGCAGACGTTCACGATCTGCCCGGTCTCGAGGAACACCGCCTCCTGCTGCTGGGCGGCAGGGACCAGCCGCTGGTCCTCGTGGGGGTCGTGGCCCGACGGTGGCGGTACGTTGGCCAGCGGGGCGGGAGCCTCGCCGGGCGTGTACCACATGAATATGGCCGATCCCCGGTACCCCGCCGCGGGGAGCGTCGGGATCCCCCAGAACGGGTCGTAGGAGACCACGCCCGGCGGGAGCGCCGGCCGGTGGGCGGCGGCGCCGACGGTGCGGGCCTCCATCTCGGTGGCGACGTTCGCCACCTGATGGTCACCGAACGCTTCCTGGATCAGCACCTGGTGGGGAGGGGTCCCGGGCAGCGGGTCGCTGGTCATGTGCTGGGCGTAGCCGTCGGGGTCGCCGCGGTCCCAGAGCATCTGGATCAGCGAGAAGATCAGCTGCTGGTCCAGCTTGTCGGGATAGGCCTGGTTCATGATCTGGAGGAAAGCCTGGCCGTCGGTGGAACGGTTGATCAGAACCGAGTAGTTCATGGCGCCCACCCCCAGCACGGCCCGGGTGAACTCGTTGGACACGGCCGTCAGCGCCCCCCCGAGGATCCCGCCCTGGCTGTAGCCGAGATACGACAGCTGGGCGGGGTCGATGAGCCCGACATCGCCGTTACCGCCGCGGAAGGCGGGGCTGGAGTCGAAGCCCTGGGGTGCGGTCATGAGCCGGCCGAGGAACAGCTCGTCGAGCATCGCCTGCTGCAGCCGGTCGGGAACCGTGGGGAAGAGAGAGAAGTTCTGGAACACCTTGATGACCGTCGGGACGTCCTGGGAGGCCATGCCGATCTCGTCGGTCGCGCAGAAGACGAAGTCCTGCCCGTTGGCGAACTCCTCCACGTCGCGGCTGTTCAACTCGGAGACGCTGCCGAGCAGCCCGTGGCCGTACAGGGAGGCATGGCCGGGATAGGCGGTGTCGGTCGTGCTGGTGCCGTCGGCGACGGCCGAGCGGGGGATGTCACAGAGGAAGTTGGCCTGCTGGACGTTGCCCGGTAGCTGAACCGGCTCGCCGTTGGTGGAGCCGGTGTAGTTGAAGCTCGACCCCGGGGGACCGCCCGGCTGGTTCAAGAAGCTGGGAACGTCGAACGTGCCCGAGACCTGCCTGGCCAGATACGGGTTCTGGGTCACGGTGAAGTTGGTGACGCCCGACACCTGGAACGTGGGGGCGGCGTTGCCCAGCTGGGCGAAGGCCTGGTCGCGGATGGAGAGCATCGGGCCGGCGATGTTGTGCTCGCTGGCCACCGTGAAGTCCCAGGCCAGTTGCAGGTTGGAGCAGCCGACGCCGGCGCCGTGCAGGGAGGCGAGCATCCGCCGGTAGCGGGGGAGCTCGGCGGCCAGCGCCGAGGTGAGGCCGGCCCTCGCCCGGTCGGGGTGTCCCCGGTGCGCGGCGGGGCAGGCGGCGTCGCGCAGCGCGGCGAATGCGGGGTTGGTGGGCAGCACCGCCCCGGCCGAGTTGCGCAGGTCGCGGATGGCCACGATGTAGCGGTGGCCCATGGCCAGGTTCACCGCCGGGCGCAGGATGAGGGCCTGCTGCGCGGGGTCGCCGGCGGCGTTGGCGTCGAGCTCGGCGAAGAAGGGATGCAGCTGGCCGGTGGCGGCGTCGATGATCAGTATGGGGGACCGCCGTGACAGAGACGCGGCGATGTCGGTGATGCTGGGCGCCCCGCTGGCTGAAAGGTCGACGCCGGGGAACTGGGTGAGGATCTCCGCCCCCGGGCTGAACCCGTTGCTGCGGTCCCACGCCGAGGGATCGATGGGGATGCCGGCGGCGTTCTTGGGCATGGCCGTGGCGGGCAGGTCGACCCTGAGCCCGGTGGAGCTGTGAGGGTCGACGGTGGTGAAGTAGTTGTCGGGGAAGGGCAGCAGGCAGTACGAGGACGCCTCGATCGGGTCGCACGGCTGGGCGGCGCTGACCCGCCCCGACCCGGTCGGCGGCCCCCCGGGTCGGTTCCCGCTTCCGGGGGCGGCCAGACCGATCCCCGGCATGAAGCCGACCGCCGTCACGGCGGCCAGCACGGCCACCGCGGGGACGGCGATGCGCCTGCGAAACAGAGACCGGATAGGCATGAGCCCACCTCCCTCAGGTTCCACCCTCTGATGCCCCCGGTCACGGTCACCCCCGACCGAGCGGAACCCACCGTAGCACCACGGTCGGCGGGGGCCGTGAGCCGTCCGATGCCCCGGGGCGCCGGGGCCCGGCGGGGCAGGCCCCACCAGCCGCTGGGTGGAGAGTCAAGCGGCGGTGGAAGGTATGAGTTTCGGGTAGTCGTCGCGCGACACCGGGGCCGACGTGCCGGAGCCGTCACCACGGGGGACCTCGGTGACCGTGCCGGTGAGCTGGAACTGGACCTGACCGATCCCCGGTCTGGTCGTGAGGGTGCAGACGATCTGGGCTACCGCGTTCAACTGGTCGGTCGCCGACTCGGTGCCGAAATCGGCATCGAGGACCACCTTGGCCACCCCTCCGGTGACGGTGGCGGTGATCCCGGGCGTGACGGCCGTGTTCAGCCCCTGGACCTGTTCCTGGGGGGTGGGAGGCTGGGCGAGTGCCTGGAGGATGTCGTTCAGATCCGGGTGGCCGGTCAACCGGCGGGTGACAGGCCTGAGCGGACCGCTGCTCTGAGCCAGGCAGAGCGTCACCGCGGTCGTCGTCGGCCCGGCCGGGACGGTCGTGGTGGTGGTGGAGGGGCTGGCGCCGAGCAGCCCCGATGGGACTTCCCTGTCCGGAGCCACGTGGACGCTGTCCTGCGTAGGTACCCCGCACCCGGTCAGGCCGGCCACGCCGATCCACAGCGCCGCGTGCCGCCACCAGCCGGGTCTCACGGCGCCTCGGGCAGTTCTATGGAGAAGCGGGCGCCACCCCCGGGGGCGTCGTCCACCCGGATCGATCCGCCATGGAGCCGGGTGTGCTGAGCGGCCAGGGCCAGGCCCAGGCCGCTCCCTTTGGGCATGGACGGATCGTGCCCGGCCCGGCCCCGCTCGTAGCGCGAGAAGATCGCTTGGCGCAGCTCGGGAGGAACGCCGGGGCCGTGGTCGTCGACGGCGACGGCGACCACCCCGCCGGCGGCCGGCTCCA
>JAKAXG010000382.1 GCA_021827225.1 Actinomycetes bacterium
CTCACTCCTCAGACCGTCTTGCGCCTGGGCTTCCCAGCACCATTGCCCGGCCACACCGCCACACCTGCATTGCGGAGAAGCCGCCCTGGGGGCGTCTTTGATGCTCAGCGCCCGTATCGCTCCAAGACGTCGGCATAGCGAGCTCTGGCGGCGGCGCGGGCGGCGGGGAGATGGTAGGAGGGAAACAGGTCGGTAGACGGCGTGTACTGGCTCAGCAGCTGGCGGGCCGCGGTCACCTTGTGGATTTCTGTGGCGCCGTCCGCCAGGCCTACATGGAACGAATCCAGGAGGAGACCGCCGAAGGGCATCTCGTTGGACAACCCGAGCGAGCCGTGGATCTGCAGGGCGCGGGAGATCACGTTGTTGTACACCTTCGGCATCATCAACTTCACCGCCGAGATGTCGGCGCGCACCCTCTTGTAATCCTGGAAGCGGTCGATCTTCCACGCCGTCTGCAGCACGAGCAGGCGGAACTGCTCGATCTCGGCCCACGACTCGGCGATCATCTCCTGGACGAGCTGTTGGCGGGACAGGTTCTCCCCTCTGGTGGTGGTCCTCGAGACAGCCCGCTCGCACATGGTTGCGAAAGCCCACTTGATCCGCGCCACGGTCCGCATGGCATGGTGGATCCGTCCTCCGCCCAGACGGGTCTGGGCGACGACGAAACCGCCGCCGCGCTCGCCGAGAAGGTGGTCGGCTGGTACCCGGACCTCGTTGTAACGCAGGTAGCTGTGCGTCCCCTCCCCCTCTGCCTCGCCCCACAGACCGGTGTTCCTCACGAACTCCAATCCCGGGCTGTCGGCAGGCACCACGATCGCCGATAGCCGCTGGTGCGGTGGGTTGTCGGGCTCGGTGACAGCCATCGTGATCAAGAAGGAAGCGAACCGGGCGTGTGAGGAGAACCACTTCTCCCCCGTGATCACCCACTCGTCGCCATCCAGGACAGCCCGAGTGGTGAACTGGGTGGGGTCGGTACCACCTTGGGGCTCGGTCATCGAGAAGCACGACACCGACCGCCCGTCGATCAGGGGATCCAGGTAGCGTGATTTGAGCTCCGGGGTGCCGAAGTGGGCCAGGATCTCCGCGTTACCGGAATCCGGGGCCTGGCAGCCGAAGACCACGGGCCCTGCTGAAGTGCGGCCGAAGATCTCGTTCATCAGCGCCAGCTTCACCTGCCCGTAGCCCGGTCCTCCGAGGTTCGGGCCGAGGTGACACGCCCACAGCCCCCTCGCCTTCACTTTTTCCTGCAACGGCGGGATCAGCTCCTGGCGGACCGGATCGGACAGGTCGTAGGCATGCGGGATCACGTGCTCCAGCGGATCGACCTCGTCGCGCACGAAGTCCGCGATCCAC
The DNA here is from genome assembly GCA_021827225.1 of Actinomycetes bacterium. The sequence continues at coordinate 1,354 of JAKAXG010000382.1, forward strand.
TCGAGCTGCTCCTCGAAGTCCTCGTCGGTCTCGAAATCCCAGGCCATGTCCCACCCTTCGTCTAGTCTCGTCTGCTCAATACCACATCGGCCGGGCCCTCCGGCGAGCGGCGTGCCCGGTCAGTCGGGTGCCAGCCCGAACGACTGAGGCTGCTGGTCGAAGGTGCGGTCGATCTGGGCGAAGCGACGCTGGATCGAAACCCGGCTCTCCCCGTGGGGCAGCACGTAGAGCCGGTCAGCCTCGATGGCGTCCACCGTCAGCGCGGCCACCCCGTCGACGGGGAGCACCCGGCCCGCCAGGTCCCGGTTGCTCTCGCTCTGGTCCGGCACGGCCGTGGCGGGCCTGGCGCTGCCGTACTGAGGACCACGGTGGAGATGCGACCGCCCGATATCGGTCTCCACCCGCATCGGGCAGAGCACCGACACGCCGATGTTGTCCGAGCGCAGCTCCCGGCGCAGAACCTCCGCCAGCGCCACCACTCCGTACTTGGCGACGCAGTAGGGGCCCAGACCCACATTGGGCACCAGGCCGGCGAACGAGGCCGTGAAAGCCAGATGCCCTCCCTCCCCCTGATCGAGAAGGCGCGGCAGGAATGCCTCGACGCCGTGGATGGGTCCCCACAGGTCCACGTCGATGACCCAGCGCCAGTCGTCGTGGGACATCTCTGCGACCGGTCCCGAAACCGCCACCCCGGCGTTGTTGAAGACGATGTGCACTGCCCCCAGTAGGGCAAAGGCCTGCTCGGCGAGGCTCTCCACCGAGTCGCGGTCGCTGACATCGCAGATGACTCCGTGCGCCTCGACACCCGCCGTTCGCAGGTGGTCCACGGCGGAGGCGAGCGGTTCTTCATCCATATCAGCCAGCACCATGCGCGCACCCTTGGCGCCGAGCCTTCTGGCCGTGGCATAGCCGATGCCGCGGGCACCGCCGGTAATGACAGCGCCTCTTCCCGCAACGGTGGTCATGAACCGCTCCGCCTGACCCACAACCGCATGCCGGTGCTCGACCACGGTACGGGCCCGGACTCATCGAGCCGGCAGGCCCGGGTCCCCTCTCGGCTCGTCGGGGGCCGGCGCCGGAGAGCGAACATCAGCTTGGCCATGGCTGAACCTTTCGACGATCGCGAACGGGAGCAGGAATCGCACTATAGGCATCCCTGGAGCCACCAAGGTCCGGCGGGGCGCCACGACCAGGTGACGTGGTACACAAGTCGGATGGAACCATCCCTGTTGAGCCTGTCGGGCAAGGTGGCGGTCATCACGGGAGGCAGCCGCGGGATCGGCCGGGCCATCGCCCTGGCCTACGCCGAGCACGGCGCCGATGTGGTCATCGCCAGCCGCAAGTTGGATAACTGCCGCGAGGTAGCAGACGACATCAGCGAGGCAACCGGTCGCAAGGCGCTGGCTGTCGGGACCCACGTCGGCCGGTGGGAGGATTGCCAACGGCTGGCCGACACGGTGCTGGAGGAATTCGGCCGGTGCGACATCCTGGTGAACAACGCCGGAATGTCCCCCCTGTACGGCAAGGTCACCGACATCACCGAGGAGTACTACGACAAGGTCTCATCGGTGAATCTGAAGGGTCCCTTCGCCCTGAGCATCCGCCTGGGCGGTCACATGTACGACCACGGCGGCGGTTCCATCATCAACATCTCGAGCATCGGCTCCATCCGGCCCAGCCGGGTCGAGGTGGTGTACGGGATGGCGAAGTCGGGCTTGAACGCCATGACCATCGCCCTGGCCGACGCATTCGGGCCCAAGGTGCGCGTCAACTGCATCCTCCCCGGAGCGGTGCTGACCGACATATCCCATGCCTGGAGCGACGAAACGATCGCCAACGCGCACAAGACACCCCTCGGCCGAGCCGGCTACGCGGATGACTTCCGGGGCGCTGCGCTGTTTTTGGCGAGCGAGGCCTCGGCATGGATAACCGGGACCTGCATCCGCGTCGACGGCGGCATGGCCCGCCAGCTGGGACTCTGATCGTGGACCAGCCACGCTGACTCCCGCACCCACGGGCCCAGCTCCCGGGTAGGGCCGGCGGCCCGGCTGCATAAGCTCGGCGCACCGAGCTCGACCCGTCCGATGTCCGATCGATTGAGAGGCCCCTTGTGAGCACAGACACCCGACGAGTAGCGCTCATCGCCGACGCCAGGTTCTACGTCGGCCCGGACCTGGCCCGCCTGCTGGCAGCCCGGGGCCACGACCTGGTGCTCGGCGACCCCAGCGACGAGCTCCTGGGCGAGCTGGCCGAAACCGGCGCCGCGGTCGAGGCGGTCAGCGGCTGTCGCGACCTCAGCGATCCGGCGAGCTCCGAGCGGATCGTCGGGGCCGCCCTGGCCCGGTTCGGGCGTATCGACGCGGCCACTGCCGCGTCCGGGCGCGTCGTCACCGGACGGTTTCTGCGTTCGAGCATCGATGACCTGCATGCGGTGGTAGAGGGCTGCCTGGAGGCCCCTTACCACTTCCTTCGCGCCGTCGTCCCGGTCATGGTCGAACAACGCGACGGCCAGGTGCTGCTCATGACCAGCGCGGCCGGCGCCCGCCCGACACCAGGAGCTCCGCTCTATTCGGCCGCCCGCGCCGGAGCGACCATGCTCGCCCGAACGTCGCCGCCGAGGTGGTCGGCTCCGGTGTCCAGGTGAACGTGATCGGTACGAATTTCATGGACTTCCCCGAAATCCTGCGGGCCAACGGCGTCGTTGACGAGGAATCCCGAGCGCGCGTCGAAGCCATGGTTCCGATGGGGCGCCTGGGGACATTGGAGGAGTTCGCGGCGTTCTGCATGCCCTTCATCGACGGCACAAGCCGCTTCACCACCGGCCAGTTCGTGGCGTACGCCGGGGGCTGGGTCTGATAGGCGCAGCGGACCATGGCGTCGCCGGCGCTGACGGAATAGTGGTGCCTCGGGTAGAGCTGCACCATTTGGACGCCGGCACCGCCTCCCGCTTGACGGCGCATCATCTGATCGATATGTCCAGCCGGAACTCGATCAGGCCCTCGTCGAAGCGCCACTGGTACGGATAGCCGGCGCGGCGGAAGACCTTCTGCATAGCCCGGTTATCGGCGAGGGTCTGAGCGTACAGACAGCTGATGCCGGCGCCCACGGCGCGCACGGCCAGGCGGTGCAGGAGCGCGGCGCCGAGGCCCTCGCCCTGCAGCCGGTCGGCTATCACGAACGCCACCTCAGCAGTCCTCGGATCGTCGGCCAGGCGGTCGTAGGCGCCGATGCCGACCATCTCCGAATGCTCACCGCAAGGGGACGGGCCCAGGGTGGCCACCAGGGCCACACGGTCGGTGCCGTCGAGGTGGGTGAACCGGTAGATCTCACGCGGGCTGAGCCGGGTGTGGCTATTGAAGAACCTGAAGTAGACGGCCTCACGGGACAGGCCGCGGTGGAAAGCGACCAGCCGGTCGGCATCCTTCACCCGCATGGGCCGGATGTGCACCTGTGCGCCGTGGCGGGTCGGAGTGTCGCCGCCGCTGACGCGGCAGACCGACTCGGCCACTGCCTCGCACCCGCTGCATGGGTAGCCGGCGATCACAACGACAACTCTGCCGCTGTCCTCCCACGAGAAGACAGGGTCCTTCGGCCCCAGCCCTTGGGCCCAACCGGTGGCATTCCGCACGCCTCCCGGTACGGCTGGTGCCGGCACGCGCTTCTCTGCCCCCCGGCGGTCGCTTCTCCTCCGGCGCCGGGCGCCGGCGCAGCATTATCATATCGGGACCGCCAAGCAGCGGCCCCGTCCTCACCGCAGAAGGCTACGGCGCCGTGCGTTCAGTTCTGAAGCGAT
>JAKAXG010000005.1 GCA_021827225.1 Actinomycetes bacterium
TTCACCAGCACGTCCACCCCGCCCAGCGCCGCGGCCAGGCGGTCCACCGCGTCCGCCGCCGGCGGGCCGGAGGTCAGATCCATCTGCTCCACCTCGCAGCGCCCTCCCGCGTCCCAGATCTCCCTGGCGGTTTCGGCGGCGCCCTGCTCGTCCGAGTGCCAGGTGATCCCCACCTGGCAGCCGGCGGCGGCCAGCGCCACCGCGGTGGCCCGACCGATTCCCGAGTCTCCTGCTGTCACGACTGCGTTGCGCACCCCGGAGTCCTTCCCCGCCGCCGGGGCGGCTCACAGGGGGATGGCCGCCGGACCCTGCCGGATCGCCGGCGGGGCGGGGGACTCGCCGGCGTCTGGACCGGCAACTGGCCAGGCAAACCTGTACAGTTCGGTGATATCTGTACGGTTTCCATGCCTCGCCGCACAAAAGCGTCCAGATTTCACGAAAAGGTACAGATTTCGCCTGCCGTAAGCCGCCGCCGGTGCGCTGCCCGGTGTGGGATACCCGGCCGGCACCGCCCCGCCTCCGATGGGCGTGCCGCCTCCGGATGGCTCTGTCGGATGGCTCTGTCGGATGGCTCAGTCGGCCACCCGGCGGCCCCGCGGCTCGTCGGACTCGGTGGCGAAGGCGTCCGCGGCCTCGGCGGCCGCCTCCCGGGCCTTGGTGCCCTCGTCGTTGTGGTCCCGCCGCCGCTCCTCCTTCGAGCGGTCCCGGTCGTACTTGCTGCTCCACGCTTCAGGCATGCCCGCGTGCTACCCAGCGCATGGGCCGGTGACGCCCGCCGGCGGGCCGGGCCGCGCCGGCGGGCCCGGTGGCAGCCTTGGCGGCTCTACGCCGCCCGGTCCGCCCGCTCGAGCGTCTCCACCAGGCCCTGCGCCCAATCCAGGGCGGTCACGTAGCGCCACTCGAGCGCCGGACGGTCCAGCCCCGAGCGGCTCGACCCCGCCGCGTCGCCGACCTCCCACCGCAGCACGTCGTGGAGCACCGCTCCCAACCGACCCTTTCCCTCCAGCAGCGCTTCCACCACATCCTCGGTCACGGCCAGCTTGGCGACGATGTCGGCCAGCGGGGCGCCCAGCACCAGGTCGAGGGCGGAGAGCAGACCCACGGTGAAAGCGGCGTCCTTGTCCACCAGGCCGGCGCCCGCCGCCACCAGTTCGGCCATCCGGGCCCGGGTCATGGCGATGACCAGCTGCTCGGGGACACCCTGGTTGGCATCGGCAACCAGCATCAGGATCAGCCACCGGTAGATCCAGTCCCTGCCCAGCAGCACCGTGGCCTCCTTGATGGAGTGAACCGGGCGCCGCAGCCCGCCGGCCGCCCCCAGGCTGGAGATGTGCAGGAGGCGGTAGCTGAGGCCGGCGTCGGCTTCGACCACCTTCTGGAGGTCCGCGGCACTGGTGCCCGGGTCGTTCACCGCCTCGATCATCTGCAGAACAGTCAGGCGGCTGGGGGTGAGCGCTTCGGTCATCACCACCGCCGGGCGCGACAGCAGGTAGCCCTGGAACAGGTCGAAGCCGGCCAGTCGGGCCGTGCCCAGGGCATCGAGGTGATCCACCCCGGTGGCGACACTGAGCAGGCCCAGCTCGGACGCCCTCTGAGCGTGGTAGCGGAGACGGTTCGCCGGCGTCCCGCCGACGTCCAGCTTGGTGTACGACGCCACCTCGAGCAGGGGAGGGGTGGCTCCCTCGGCGCCGCCAGCTTCGTCCGTGACCGCCAGTCGGAATCCCATCTCCACCAGGGCGCGGCAGGAATCGGCGACCGCCGGCTCGAAGCCGTCCCCGGCCGCCACCTCCACCACCGTCGCGTCGGGCGTCAGCAGCGCTCGGAGGATCTCCGGGTGGCGCAGCAGGGCGGCCGTCGGCCTGACGAACGCCAACTTCGAGCCGAACAGCGCACCCAGCGGCGGCGATCCGCCATCGGTGCCCGGGTAGTCGGCCAGTACCTCCGGCGTCAGGGTGCCGGAGTCGCCGGGGGCGAGGGCCAGGGCGTAGCCGGAGACCCCGAGGTCCGAGCTGAACACCGGCCTGCGGCCCACGACCACATGGTTTCTCGTCGTCCGCCGCACGTCCGCAGTCATCTACCACCTCTCCCGGCTGCTGCATCCGGGTGTCCCGTGGCGCCGGTCACCCATGGCAGTTCTCGGATGGGAGGCGGTACGGCCTGAGGCCCGGCCCGGGCATTTTCTGCGTTGCCCGCCGACCTGCGCCCGGGCCGGGCCGGCGACCCGGGCCCCAGGTGGCGGTCACCCCGGCCCGGCCGGCCGGGCGGGCCAGGCGCAGGCGCCGGTCAGTCCCCGGTCAGGCGAACCGGTAGCTCACCGGCAGATGCTTGACGCCGGACACGAACGCCGATTGGGACCACTCCGCCGGACCGGCCGGCTCGATGACCTTCAGCTCCCGGGCCAGGCGGGACAGCATGGTGCGCACCTCCCGGCGGGCGAACTGCGAACCCAGGCAGAAGTGGGCTCCTCCGCCGAACGACACGAGCCGGTCGGCGTCGGGCCTGCGCACGTTGAAGGTGGAGGCGTCCTCGAAGGCCTGCTCGTCGCGGTTGGCGCTCGGGTAGGACAGCAGGACCCGGCCGCCGGCGGGGATGGAAACCCCGCCGATCTCGGTGTCCTCCGCGGCGTAGCGCAGGAAGTGGCGGACCGGTGAGGTCCACCTGATGCACTCCTCGGCGGCGTTGACCGCCAGGTCGGGGTCGTCGCGGAGCGCCCACAGCTGGTCGGGATCGTGGAGCAGAGCCTCCATTCCGCCGGCCAGCGCGAACGACGTGGTGTCATGGCCGGCGGTGGCCACGATGATGTAGTACCAGAGGCGCTCGGCGTCGCCCATCGGGCAGCCGCCCGGCTGGCCGTTGGCGATGAGCGAGGCCAGATCGTCAACCGGGCCCCGGCGACGGTCCTCGGTGAGCTCGTTGAAGTAGCCGATGAAGCGCATCACCGACTCGATCAGGCGCGCTTCGGGGTCGGCGGCATCGCCCAGGAACTCCGGGTCGGCGGCACCGAAGAGACCCTGGGTGAGCTCCAGCATCAGGGGCTCGTCGTCCTCGGGCACCCCGTATATGTCCATGATCACCCGCAGGGTGAACGGCTGGGCGATGTCCCGGGCGAAGTCGCACTCGCCGCCCAGGTCCCGCATGCGCTGGACGAACAGGTCGGCCAGGGCATCGATGCGGGGCTGGCGGTGCCGCACCGCCGCCGGCTTGAACCAGTCGTTGGTCACCTTGCGGTGGTCGCGGTGCTTCACTCCGTCCATGTGGATCAGGGTCTGCGGCTCGGGGATCCCGGAGGCCAGCATGCGCTCGAAGTCGGCGTCCGGGCCGAGCACCGACCGGGTCGTGTTGAGCCACTTGGTGTTGTTCCGACTCACCGCCAGCACATCGGCGTAGCGGGTCAGGACCCAGAACCTGGTGAACCCGTCGAGTTCCACCGGTAGCACCGGCGCCTCTCGGCGGATGTCCGCCACGTTGGCGTGCCAGGCGTCCATGTCCGCCCAGAGGTGGGGCAGTGCGAACCATTCCCCGGGCGCCACTCTTTCCGCCACGTCGGTCATTTCGTCCCTCCCGTCGGTGTTGTCCGGCGATCTCACTTTGACCATACCATGCGGTATGGTACGGAGAGGACAGCGGGGTATGGTACGGCCATGGCGGCTACGTTCACCCCCGACGACTATTTCGAGGCCGGGCTCGAACTGCTGGCCGAGTCGGGCCCCCAGGCGGTGACCGTCGCCTCCCTGTGCGACCGGTTGCGGGTCACCAAGGGGTCCTTCTACCACCACTTCTCCGGGACCCCGGACTTCCTGGAGCGGCTTTTCCGCCACTGGGAGGCCCAGGAGGCCGAGCGGGTGGCCGAGGCCCGCGTCCGCGCCGGGCGGAACCGGCCCACCGAGATCGCCAAGCTGGCGGCCACCTGGGGGGTGCGACACGAGGCGGAGACCGCCATCCGGGCGGCCGCCCGCACCGATCCCCGGGCGGCCGAGGCACTGCAGCGGGTGGACGACCTGCGCGAGCAGCAGCTGTCACAGCTGTTCGTCGTCATGGGTATCGACGCCCGCCGGGCCCGGGTCCTGGCCAACGTCGGCATGGCCATCCTCATCGGCACCCAGCAGCGCGAGCACCCGGTCGACCGCCGGCGGCTGGAGCAGATGCTCGACGAGTACCAGCAATGGGTGGAGCAGGCGGCGGCGGTCGCCGTGCCGGCCCGGCGGGAGGACCGCTAGCCAGAGGCGGGTCGGGGCGGGGGGACACAGCCGTTACGCCGCCGGCGCAGCCGTTACGCCGCCGGCTCCCCGGCCAGGAGACGAACCTCCGACACGGTGACCGCCGTTCCGCTGAGCATGACCCGCTCCCCGAGGAGCCTCATGCCGACCGTGCCGCCGCGGGCCGACGCCTGGTAGCCGGAAAGCTCGGTGCGCCCGGTGCGCTTTGACCAGTAGCAGGCCAGCGTGCAGTGAGCCGATCCGGTGACGGGGTCCTCCGGCACGCCCACCGCCGGGCAGAACACCCGGCTCACGCAGTCGGTCCCGGACCGGTCGCCGGCGGCGGTGACGATCAGGCCCCGGCAGTCCACAGAGGCGATGGCTTCCAGATCCGGGACGAAGTCGCGGACCGCTCCGGCGTCGGCCAGCTCGACCAGGAGATCGAACCGGCCCCGTGCCCACCCGGTGCCCGCCACCGCGGCCAGCGCCGGTGGGGGATCGGCCGGCCGGGGCGGATCGGCGGGGAAGTCCATCTCGATGACCCCGTCGCTGCGCCGGTTGCAGGTCAGGATCCCGCTGCGGGTGTGGAAGCGGCCGCCTCCGACGACAGCCGCCGAGGCCAGGGTGGCGTGACCGCAGAGGTCGACCTCGGCGGTGGGCGTGAACCACCGAAGGTCGTAGCCGCCGTCGGCCCGGGGCCGGACGAAGGCGGTCTCGGACAGGTTCATCTCGAGGGCGACGGCCTGCATCCAGGACTCGGCCGGCCACGGCCGGTCGGGTCCAGGGCCGAGCACGGCGACGGCCGCCGGGTTGCCGGCGAACGGCCGGTCGGTGAACGCGTCGACGACCTGGAGCAGCAGGCTCATCCCGGCAGTCTGGCGCACATCCAGTCGACCGTCGTGCGGATAACCCGGTCCTTCTCCGGCTCGTTGAAGATCTCGTGCCACAGCCCGGGCCACAGGACGGCGGTGAGGTCATCGCTGGAGACCCCGGCGACCAGGTCGCGCAGCGCCTGGGGGTTGACCAGCAGATCGCCGCTGCCGTGCATGGCCAGGACCGGGAGGCTGAGCTCACCGAAGCGGGCCCGCACCTCCTCCACCTGCCCAGCTGCCTGGAGGAAGCCCCGGGGAGGTGGCCCCAGGTAGACGTCGGGGTCCTCCTTGTAGGCCCGCACGACGGCCGGGTCGCGGGAGATGGCGTCGGCCAGGCCCAGGTCGGGGATCTCCTCGGCGTCGGCCAGGGCCACCACCCCCGGATCGACGTGGAGCAGAGCCCCCGACAGGACCAGCCCGGCCAGGCGGTCCTGGTGCTCCTCGGCGTAGGCGGCGGCGATGAGGCCTCCCATCGAGTGGCCGAGCAGGAACAGCGGCGCCCCGGACGTCTGGTCGCGCACCAGGTCGACGAAGAGATCGAGGTCCGCCACCGCGCTCCACACCGACTCGATGTTCGCCCGCTCGCCCTCGGACCCGCCGTGGCCGCGGTGGTCGGGGGCCCAGACGGACAACGACGCCTCGTTCAGCGCGCCGGCCACGTGGCTGTACCGGCCTCCGTGCTCGGCGAAGCCGTGGGCCAGCACCACGTGGCCCCGGGCCCCGTCGACCGGCCACGACCGGTAGGCCAGCCGGCCATCGGCGAAACGACCTGTTTCCATCCGGGCACCTCCAGGTGGTCCGCCCTCCCGCGGCGCGGTCGGGCAAGGGTGTGGATCCCGGAGGCTAGCCACAGCGCGGTTAGGTTCTCCGTCCGTGCCGCGATGGACCTGGTATTTAGCATCGGCCGGTGCGGCAGCGGCGGTGGCGGCGGCCGCCGCCAGCCCGGCGGCGGCGGGCCCGGCCGCCGGGCAGACCTGGCCGGCCTTCCTCATCGTCGCCGGCCTTCTCCTCATCGGGCTGGTGGCCGCCGAGGACGGCCTGTTCGCCGCCGCCGGACAACGTCTCGCCGCCGTCTGCCGCAGCGGCAGCCTGCTCTTCTCGGGGGTGGTGGCGCTGGTGATGGTGGTCACCGCCCTGCTGAACCTCGACACCTCGGTGGCCTTCCTGACCCCGGTGGTGGTCCACACCAGCCGCAGCCGCGGGGAAGACGGGGTGGTCCTCGTCGCCACCTGCCTGCTGCTGTCGAACGCCGGGTCACTCCTCCTTCCCGGATCGAACCTGACCAACCTGATCGTCCTCGGCCACCTCCATCTGTCGGGCGGGACCTTCGCCACCCGGATGGGCCTGCCCTGGGTGGTGGCCGGGGTGGTCACCGCCGGGGTGGTGGCCTTGCTCGGCCGGGCGTCGCGGCGCGGGAGGGCGTCGGCCGAGGACGCGTCGGCCGAGGACGCGTCGGCCAAGGACGCGTCGGCCGAGGAAGCGTCGGCCGAGGAAGCGTCGGAGAGGCCGGTGCTGGGCATCGGGCTGGTGGCCATAGCCGCCGCCATCGTCCTGATCCTGACGCTGAGCAACCCGGCGCCGGAGGTGGCCGGGGTGGGGGTGGCCGTGGCGCTGGTCCGCATGCTGCAGGGGCGGACGACCGCCACCCGGGCCCTGGAGGTGCTCGGCCTGCCGGTCCTGACGGGGCTGTTCGGCCTGGCCGTCGGTCTCGGGGCCCTGGGGCGGGACTGGTCCCTCCCGGCCCGGGCGCTGGGGCATCTGGACGCCTGGGCCACGGCCGGGGTGGGCGGGCTGGTCAGCGTGCTGATCAACAACCTGCCGGCTGCCTCCCTTCTGTCCGCCCGGCCGCCGGCCCATCCGCTGTCCCTCCTGGTGGGCCTGAACCTCGGCCCGAACCTGTTCTTCTCCGGTTCGCTGTCCTGGGTGCTGTGGTACAACGCCGCCCGGGCGTCGGGGGGCCGACCGGACGTGGGCCGCACCGTGCGGATGGGACTGGTGGCGGCGCCGCTGTCCATGGCCGCCGCCGTGGGGGCGCTGCTGCTCACCAGCCACACCGCCTGACCAGCCCGCCGGGAGCCGGGCCCGATGTTGCAGGATCTCCGCATGGACAGAGCCACCGCCGAGGAGATGGACCGCCACGATCCCCTCGCTCCGTTCCGCCGCCGCTTCGGCGTCGGCGACGACGGGCCGATCTACATGGACGGCAACTCTCTCGGGCGCCCGCCGCTGGAGGTGACCGCGGCGGTCACCGCCGGCTTGTCTGATTGGCGGGACCGGCTGGTGGCGGGATGGGAGGACTGGATCGACCTGCCGGCCGCCGTGGGCGACCGCCTGGGCCGCCTGCTCGGGGCCGCCGCCGGGCAGGTGCTGGTCTGTGACAGCACAACCGTCAACCTCTACAAGCTGGCGGCCGCCGCCCTGGCCGCCGGCGACGACCGCCGGGAGATCGTCGGCGACGCCGCCGACTTCCCGACCGACCGCTACGTGCTGGAGGGGCTGGCCGCCGCCACCGGGCGCCGCCTCCACCTGGTCGACACCGGCCCTGCCCCAGAAGTCGCCGGCGATGACGCGTCGGCGGCGGAGGCACTGGCCGGGGCCATCGGCGACGAGACCGCCCTGGTGTGCCTGTCCCACGTCAACTACCGCAGCGGTGCCCGCCTGGACGTCGCCGGGCTGACGGAGCGGGCGCACGCCCGGGGGGCGCTCGTGCTGTGGGATCTGGCCCACAGCGCCGGCGCGGTGCCGGTCGAGCTGGACCGCTGGGGGGTGGACCTGGCCGTCGGCTGCACGTACAAGTACCTCAACTCCGGGCCGGGCGCGCCGGGGTTCCTCTACGTCCGGCGCGACCTGCACGAGCGGCTCCGCCAGCCCATCTGGGGGTGGTTCGGCCGGGCCCGGCAGTTCGAGATGGGCGAGGGGTACGAGCCGGCGCCCGGGATCGCCTCGTACCTGACCGGCACCCCCGGGGTGCTGGGGCTGCTGGCCGTCGACGCGTCCCTGCGGTTGGTGGAGGAGGCGGGGATCGCCGCGCTGTGGGCCAAGTCGGAGCAACTCACCGCCATGCTGGTGGAGCTGGTCGACGAGAAGCTGGTGCCGCTCGGCGCCCGGCTGGCCACGCCGCGCCGGCCGGGGTCCCGGGGCGCCCACGTGTCGGTGGCCCATCCCGACGCCTGGGCCTGGTGCCGGACCCTGATAGAGCGCGGCCTGGTCGTCCCTGACTTCCGCACCCCCGACGTGGTCCGGCTCGGCCCGGCGCCGCTCTACACCCGCTACGTCGACTGCTACGACGCGGTGGAGCGCATGGCGTCGGTGCTGGCCTCCGGTCTCGACGTGGTGGCCGCCCCGGGCCGGGTGACCTGACGGGGGAGCGGCCCGGGAGGCCGGCCGCCCCGACCGCCGGACCTCAGTACTCGATGCCCTTCTTGGCCTTGACGCCCTGGTCGTAGGCGTGCTTGATCTTGCGCATCTCGGTGGCCGTGTCGGCGACCTCGACCAGCTCGGGGGCGGCGTGGCGGCCGGTCATGACCACGTTCGTCTTCGGGGAGCGGTCCCGGATACCGGCCGCCACCTCCGCGGCGGGCACCCAGCCGTACTTCACCGCGTAGGTGATCTCGTCGAGGATCAACAGGTCGTACTCGCCCGACGCCAGCTTGGCCGCCGCCACCTCCCAGGCGTGGCGGCCCTTGGCCGCCGTCTCGTCCAGGTCGGTCGACTCCCAGGTGAAGCCGTCACCGAGGGTGTGCCACTCGATCCCGAGATGGTCGGCCAGCTTGCGCTCACCGGTCTTCCACTTGCCGCCCTTGACGAACTGCACGACCGCCACCTTCCAGCCGCGGGCCCAGCCGCGCGACATCACGCCGAACGCGGCGGACGACTTGCCCTTCCCCTCGCCGGTGTTGAGCAGAACGATGGAGTCGGCCCGTGCCATGACCCGACCATAACGACTACGCTCCCGCCCTGTAGCGCAGGGAACCCGGTGCGAATCCGGGGCTGTCCCGCAACTGTCACCGGGGAGCGACCCCCCAACCGGATGGCCACGGCCCAGCGAGGCGGGAAGGCCGGGGGGAAGTGGATCCGGGAGCCAGGAGACCTGCCTACGGAAGGACGCGAGGACGTGACAGTGGCAGGCCCGGACAAATGATCACTCTTGTGCTCGGTGGAGCGCGCAGCGGCAAGTCCGCCTTCGCCGAGAGGCTGGCGGCCGCCTCCGGCCGCCCCGTCGTCTACGTCGCCACCGCCACCTCCGGCGGGGACGCCGACTTCGCCGAGCGCATCCGGATCCACCGGGAGCGCCGCCCCGCCGACTGGGCCACCGCCGAGCCCGGCGCCGGGCTGGTGGCGTTCCTGGAGCAGGACGCCTCCCGCAGCGCCAGCACCCTGCTCATCGACTCCCTGGGCACGTGGGTGGCGGCCCACCCCGGCTTCGCGGCGGACGGGCCGGGCCTGTGCCGGGCGTTGGCGGCCCGTCCCGGCGACAGCATCGTCGTCTCCGAGGAGGTCGGCCTCGGCGTCCACCCCTCCACCGAGATCGGCGGCCGGTTCCGGGACGCGCTCGGAGCGGTCAACCAGTCGGTCGCCGCGGTGGCCGGCGCCGCCTACCTGGTGGTGGCCGGCCGGGCCCTGCCCCTGGAGCCGGCGCCGGGATCACCGGGCTGAAGATGCGGTCCGCTCTCGCCTTCCTGACCGTTGTCGGCCGGTCGCAGCCGCCGGGGCCGTCGACGCTCGACTGGTTCCCGGCGGTGGGGGCCGGCCTCGGCGCCGCCCTCGGGGGGATCTGGTGGCTGGCCGGCCGGGCCTGGCCGGCCGGGGTCGCCGCCGCCGTGGTGGTGGCCGCCGACCTGGGCCTCACCGGCCTGCTCCACCTGGACGGGCTGGTGGACGCGGCCGACGGGCTGCTCCCCCCCATGGAGCGGTCGCGCCGGCTCACGGTGATGTCCGCGCCCGACGCCGGAGCGTTCGGGGTGGGCGCGGCCGGCGTGGTGCTGCTCCTGCGGTGGTCCGCCCTGGCGGCGACCCGCCCGACCGTCTGGCTGCTGGCCGGGCTGTGGTGCCTGTCGCGCACGGTGATGGCCCTGGTGGTGCGGACCGGGCGCTACGCCCGACCCGAGGGCGGCCTGGCCAGCCTGTTCGCCGGGCCCACCCGCTGGCCGGTCCTGGTTCTGGGCCTGGCCGCCGCCGCCGGGATGTGCGCGGCCTGGCGGGTGACCGCCGGCCTGGCCGCGGCCGCCACCGCCGCCCTGTTCGCCGGCCTGACGGTGGCGCTGGCCCAGCGCCGGCTCGGCGGCTACACCGGCGACGTGCTGGGAGCGACCGCCATGGTGGCCGAGACGGCCGGGCTGCTGGTGGCGGCGGCCCGGTGGTGATCGTCCCCGCCGGCCGGGCCGCGGCGCTCGCCGGCGCCCTGGCCGCCGACCGCCTCCTCGGCGAGCCCCGCGGAGGGTGGCACCCGGTGGCCCTGTTCGGCCGGGCCATGACCCGGCTGGAGGAGAGGCTGTGGGCCGACCGGCGGGCCGCCGGCGTGCTGTACACCGCGGTGGGGGTGGCGGCGCCGGCGGGGCTGGGCGTCGCCCTCTCCGCGGGGCGGCCGTGGCGGCGACGCCTCATCCTGGTGGCGTCCACCTACACGGCGGTCGCCGGGCGGGCTCTCGCCGAAGCGGCCATGGACGTCCACCGGGCCCTGGAGGACGGCGACCTCGGGCTGGCCCGCACCCGGCTGCGCAGCCTGGTGGGCCGGGACACCCGGGGGCTCGACGAAGCCGAGATCGTCCGGGCGGTGGTGGAGTCGGTCGCCGAGAACACCGTCGACGCGGTCACCGCCCCGCTGCTGTGGGCCCTTGTCGCCGGCGCACCCGGCGTCCTCGGGTACCGGGCGGTGAACACCCTCGACGCCATGGTGGGGCACCGCAGCCCCCGCTACGCCCGCTTCGGCTGGGCCAGCGCCCGGGCCGACGACCTGGTCAACTGGGTCCCCGCCCGGCTCACCGCCGCCCTGGTGGCGGCCGCCCGCCCGGCCCGGGCCGCCGCCATCGGGCGGGCGGTCCACCGCCAGGCCCCGGCCCACCCCTCGCCGAACGCCGGGGTGGTCGAGGCGGCGTTCGCCGCCGCCCTCGGCGTCCGCCTGGGCGGGGTCAACGACTACGGCGGGCGCATGGAGTGCCGCCCCACCCTCGGCTGGGGGCGGCCGGCGGCCCGGTCGGACATCGCCGAGGCGTGCCGGCTCAGCCGCACCGTCGCCGTCGCCCTGGTGGCCGCGGCCGGCCTGGCCCCCAAGGCGTGGCCATGGCGCTGACCGCCCCGGCTGCGGGGGCCCACGGGGGGGACGGCGCCCGCCTGGCGGCCGCGCTCGGCGTCCCCGTCGGTGACGTCCTCGACCTGTCGGCCAGTCTCAACCCGGTGGCCCCCGACCCC
Source organism: Actinomycetes bacterium (assembly GCA_021827225.1). The sequence goes on from JAKAXG010000005.1 coordinate 11,477, forward strand.
GCCCCGGTGGTGGCGTCCCACCTGGCCGCCCTGCGCCGCTACCCCGACCCCGGCCCGGCGACCGAGTCGCTGGCCGCCGCCATGGGGGTGGATCCCCACCGGCTGGTCCTGACCAACGGCGGCTCGGAGGCCATAGCGCTGGTCGCCGCCGAGTTGCCGCGCGGCCGGGTCGACGAACCGGAGTTCTCGCTGTACCGCCGCCATCTGGCCTGTGTCGACGACCGCGGGCCGGCGTGGCGCTCCAACCCCCACAACCCCACCGGGCGCCTGGCGGCGGCCGGGGAGACGGCGGCGGTGTGGGACGAGGCGTTCTGGCCCCTGGCCACCGGCACCTGGACCCGCGGTGACGCCGGGTCCGGGGCGGTGGTCCTCGGCTCGCTCACCAAGCTGCTGGCCTGTCCCGGCCTGCGGGTCGGTTACGTGCTGTGCCCCGACCCGGCGCTCGCCGAGAGGCTGCGCCGGCGCCAGCCGCAGTGGGCGGTCAACGGGCTGGCCGTCTCCGCCCTGCCGGATCTCCTGGCCCCGGTCGACCTGCCCCGCTGGGCGGGGGCCGTGGCGGCCATGCGCCACGCCCTGGTCGAGGTCCTGCGCCGGGCCGGCCTGGAGCCGCAGCCCTCGGACGCCAACTGGGTGCTGGTGCACGACCCGCGCCTGCGGGACCGGCTGGCCCGGGCGGCCATCTGTGTCAGGGACTGCGCCTCGTTCGGCCTTCCCGGCACCGTCCGCATCGCCGTGCCCGACGCCCGCGGCCTGGAGCGCCTGGCGGCCGCCCTGTGATCGCCCGCGGGCTGGTGGTCTGCGGCACCGGCAGCGACGCCGGCAAGTCCACGGTGGTGGCCGGGCTGTGCCGGGTGCTGGCCCGTCAGGGGCTGCGGGTGGCGCCGTTCAAGGCCCAGAACATGGCCCTCAACTCGGCGGTGACGGCCTCCGGCCACGAGATCGGCCGGGCCCAGGCCGCCCAGGCGGCCGCCGCCGGGGTGCCGCCGGAGGTGGCCATGAACCCGGTCCTGTTGAAGCCGACCGACCACCGCAGCAGCCAGGTGGTGGTCAACGGCAAGCCGTGGGCGACCCTCGACGCCCGCTCCTACCAGGACGCCAAGGAGCAGCTGTGGCCCCTCGTGGTCGAGGCGCTCGACTCCCTGCGCAGCCGGTTCGACGTGGTGCTGTGCGAGGGCGCCGGCTCGCCGGCCGAGATCAACCTGCTCCGCCACGACATCACCAACCTGCGGGTGGCCGAGGCGGCCGGCTTCCCGGCGCTGCTGGTCGGCGACATCGACCGGGGCGGCGTGTTCGCCTCCCTGTTCGGGACCGTCGCCCTCCTGCCGCCCCACCTGGCCGGCCTGATCCGGGGCTTCGTGATCAACAAGTTCCGGGGCGACCCCGCGCTGCTCGCCAGCGGGATCGACGAACTGGCCCGCCGGACCGGCGTCGCCACCCTCGGGGTGCTCCCGTGGATGGACGGCCCCGGCATCGACGCCGAGGACTCGCTGGCCCTGCGCCGGCCGTGGCCGGCGGCCGCGGGCGGATCGGCCGGCCCGCAGCTGGACGTGGCGGTGATCCGCTTCCCGCGTATCTCCAACTTCACCGACATCGACGCGCTGGCCCTGGAGCCGGCCGTGCGGGTCCGCCTGGTGGACAGCGTCTCGGCGCTCGGACGCCCCCACCTGGTGATCCTGCCGGGCTCCAAGGCGACCGTGGCCGACCTGCACTGGCTGAAGGCCAGCGGGCTGGCCGGCGAGCTGGCCCGGCTGGAGGGCGGCTCGGTGCTGGGGATCTGCGGGGGCTACCAGATGCTGGGCCGGGAGATCTGCGACCCGGTGGAGTCGCCGTCGCCGGCCGAGGTGACCGGGCTGGGGCTGCTGCCGGTGGCCACCAGCTTCGAGGCCGAGAAGGTCACCCGCCAGGTTCGCGGCACGGCGCTCGGCGAGCGCATCGTCGGCTACGAGATCCACCACGGGCGCACCGACCCGGTCGACCCCTGGGTGGTCACCGAGCACGGGGCGGAGGGGAGCGCAGCCGGCGGGGGGGCGGTGGCGGGGACCAGCGTGCACGGGCTGTTCGAAGCCGACGGGTTCCGCCGGGCGTTCCTGGCCGGCGTCGCCCGGCGGGCCGGCCTCGCCTGGGACCCGGGGCCGGCCGTCTCGTTCGCCGCCGCCCGGGAGGCCCGCATCGACCGCATCGCCGACACCCTCGAAGCCCACCTCGACCTGGGCGCCGTCCACACCCTCCTGAAAGCGTCTGCCCCGTGATCCTGTACCTCACCAACGCCCCCAGCGAGATCCTCGCCCTGCGGTCCCTCGTCGAGGGCCTGCCCGCCGGCTTCCCCCCGGTGCGGGCCGCCCAGACCGACCGGCTGGACGGGCCGCCGGATCTCGACGGTGTCCGGGTGGTGCTGGTCAGGCTGCTCGGCGGGGCCAACTCGTGGCGGGAGCCGTTCGAGGCGCTGCGCCGGCGGTGCGCGGCCGGGGGCGTCCCGCTTCTGGCCTTCGGCGGGGAGGCGGCCCCCGACGCCGAGCTGACGGCCGCGTCGAGCGTGCCGAGCGCCACCGTGGCGCAGGCCTTCGAGTACCTGGTCCACGGCGGGCTGTCCAACCTGGAGCACATGCTGCGGTTCGTGTCCGACACGGTGGCCATGACCGGCTTCGGCTTCGATCCGCCCACCCCCGTGCCGACCACCGGCGTCTACCACCGGAGCGGGAACGGCGACGGGCCGCTGGTCGCCGTGCTTTTCTACCGGGCCCACCTGATAGCCGGTAACACCCTGTTCGTGGACGACCTGTGCCGGGCGGTGGAGCAACGGGGCGGCCGGGCGGCCGCGGTGTGGGCCTACTCGCTGAGGCCCGGCCCCGACGGCCGGGTGGAGGCGCTGGAGCTGCTGGCGGACCTGCGCCCCGACGCGGTCATCACCACCGTGCTGGTGTCGGGTTCGTCGGCCGAGGACGGCCTGGCGTGGGACGCCTCGGCCATCGGGTCACTGGGGGTGCCGGTGGTGCAGGCGGTGACGGCCACCGGCAGCCGGGAGGAGTGGGAGGCCTCCGACGCCGGGCTGGCACCGCTCGACGTGGCCATGCGGGTGGCCATCCCGGAGTTCGACGGGCGCATCGTCACGGTCCCGTTCTCCTTCAACGAGGAGGTCGACGACGGCGACGCCCTGGGCACGCCGGTCACCGCCTACCGCACCGTCGCCGACCGGGTGGGGCGGGTCGCCGGCGTGGCGCTGCGCCTGGCCCGGCTGCGGGCGGTGCCCCCCGCCGAGCGCAAGGTGGCCGTCGTGCTATCGGCCTACCCGACCCGCCGCAGCCGGATCGGCAACGCCGTGGCCCTCGACACGCCGGCGTCGGTGGTCGAACTGCTGCACGCCCTGGACGGCGCCGGCTACCGGGTCGAGCGGATCCCGGCGTCGGGGGACGAGCTGATGGCCGAGCTGATCGACAGCTTCTCCTACGACCGGGAGGCGCTGACCGACGACCAGCTGCGCCGGGCCCCCGGGCGCTGGTCCGCCGGGGAGTACCGGCGCTGGTGGGCCGGCGTCGACGAGGAGAGGCGAGCCGCGGTGGAGGAGGCGTGGGGGGAGGCGCCCGGGGCGGTGTACCGCGACCCGGCGTCGGGCGACCTGGTCTTCGCCGGGCTGGACCTCGGCGGGGTGCTGGTCACGGTGCAGCCTCCGCGGGGCTTCGGGGAGAACCCGGTGGCCGTCTACCACTCGCCGGACCTGCCACCCACCCACCACTACCTGGGTTTCTACCGGTGGATCGACCAGGGCTGGGGCGCCGACGCCGTCGTGCACGTCGGCAAGCACGGGACGCTCGAGTGGCTGCCCGGCAAGGGCGTCGGGTTGTCGGCCCGGTGCTGGCCGGACGTGGCCCTGGGCGACATGCCCCTGGTGTACCCCTTCGTGGTCAACGACCCGGGGGAGGGGACCCAGGCCAAGCGGCGGGCCCACGCCACCATCGTCGACCATCTGCTGCCGCCGATGACCAGGGCCGACACCTATGACGACATCGCCCGTCTGGAGCAGCTGCTCGACGAGTACGCGCAGGTGGCCTCGCTCGACCCGTCGAAGCTGCCGGCCATCCGGAAAAAGGTGTGGGATCTGCTGGTGGCCGCCCAACTCCACCAGGACATCGGGGTGCTCGACGCCCCTTCCGGCGACGCGTTCGACGAGCTGATCAACCACATCGACGGGTACCTCTGCGAGCTCAAGGACGCCCAGATACGCGGCGGGCTGCACACCCTCGGCCGGGCGCCGGCGGGGGAGGAGCGGCTGGACCTGCTGCTGGCCCTGACCCGCCTGCCGCAGCCGTCGGTGCCGTCCCTGCGCCAGGCCGTGGCCGGACGGCTGGGGGTCGGCCTGGAGGCCCGCCACGACGTCGACCGGGTGGAGTCCGAGTGCCGGTCCCTGCTGTCGGGGGCGGCCGGGCCCGGCTCGGACGAGGAGCGGGCCGTCCTGGCCTGGGTGGCCGGCACCGTCGAACCGGCGCTGGACGCCACCACCGCGGAGATCGACAGCGTGCTGGCCGCCCTCGACGGGCGCTGGGTGCCGCCGGGGCCGAGCGGGGCGCCGACCCGGGGGATGGCCCACGTCCTGCCCACGGGCCGCAACTTCTACTCGGTGGACCCCAAGGCCCTGCCCTCGCCGCTGGCCTGGGAGGTGGGCTGCGCCCTCGCCGACCGGCTCCTGGAACGCCATCTCGAGGAGGAGGGCCGCTACCCCCACAGCGTGGGCCTGGTGGTGTGGGGCACCGCGGCCATGCGCACCGGCGGCGACGACGTGGCGGAGGCGCTGGCCCTGATGGGTGTGCGCCCGGTGTGGGCGCCGGAATCCGGGCGGGTGACCGGAGTCGAGCTCATACCCGACGGCGAGCTGGGCCGGCCCCGCGTGGACGTGGTGCTGCGCATCTCCGGGTTCTTCCGGGACGCCTTCCCGCATCTGATCGGGCTCCTCGACGACGCGGTGGCCCTGGCCGGCTTCGCCGACGGCGACCCGCGGATCTTCGGGGCCAAGCCCGGCGCCTACGGCTCGGGGATCCTGCCGCTGCTGGAGAGCCGGAACTGGCGCAGCGACGAGGACCTGGCCGAGGTGTACACCGCCTGGAGCGGCTACGGCTACAGCCGGTCGGCCATGGGGGTGCCGGCCGCCGACGCCATGAAGCGGCGCTTCTCCCGCATCGAGGTGGCCGTCAAGAACCAGGACAACCGGGAGCACGACATCTTCGACTCCGACGACTACCTGCAGGACCACGGCGGGATGATCGCCACCATCAGGGTGCTGTCCGGCCGGGAACCGAAGGCGGTCTTCGGGGATTCGGCCAACCCGGCCGCGCCCCGGGTGCGCAGCCTGGCGGAGGAGGCGGCCCGGGTGGTCCGCACCCGGGTGCTCAACCCCAAGTGGATCTCGGCCATGACCCGCCACGGCTACAAGGGGGCGTTCGAGCTGGCGGCGACGGTGGACTACCTGTACGGCTACGACGCCACCGCCCACGTGGTGGAGGACTGGATGTACGAGAAGGTGACCGAGTCCTACGTCGCCGACCCCGAGGTGCGGAAGTTCCTGGAGAGCTCCAACCCGTGGGCGCTGCGGGCCATGGCCGAACGCCTCCTGGAGGCGTCCGAGCGGGGCCTGTGGGACGCCTCCGAGCAGGCGCTTCAGACGCTGCGCTCCGCCGTGCTCGAGGCCGAGGGCTGGGAGGAGGGCCGGTGAGCGCCGACCTGCTGCCCTTCTCGGCGGTGGTGGGCCAGGAGGAGGCCAAGCTGGCCCTGATCCTCAACGCCTGCGAACCGCGCGTCGGCGGGGTGCTGCTCCGGGGCGACAAGGGCAGCGCCAAGACCACGCTGGCCCGGGGGCTGGCCCGGCTGCTGCCCGGCGCCGCCCCGTTCGTGGAGCTGCCGGTCGGCGCCACCGAGGACCGGGTGGTCGGCACGCTGGACCTGGGCGCCGCCCTCACCGCCGGCGAGAAGCGCTTCGACCCGGGGCTGCTCCACGCCGCCCACGGCGGGGTGCTCTACGTGGACGAGATCAACCTGCTTCCCGACCACCTGGTCGACGTGCTGCTCGACGTGGCGGCCAGCGGCGTCAACCGGGTGGAGCGCGAAGGGGTCTCCCACTCGCATCCCAGCCGGTTCCTGCTGGTGGGCTCCATGAACCCGGAGGAGGGCGACCTGAGGCCGCAGCTGCTGGACCGCTTCGGCCTGGCCGTCGACGTGCGCACCCCCACCGACCCGGCGGTGCGCACCGAGGCGGTGCGCCGGCGACTGGCCTTCGACTCCGATCCGGCCGCCGTCCGCCGCCGGTACGGCCCCGACGACGACCGGCTGGGGGACCGGCTGGCTTCCGTCCGGCCCGGGCGGATCCCCCCCGAACTGGTGGAGGCGGTGGCTGCCCTGTGCGCTTCGGTGGGAGCGGAGGGGCTGCGGGCGGACCTGACCATCTGCCGGGCCGCCGGGGCCCTGGCCGGCTGGGAGGGCCGGGAGGAGGTGACGGCCGACGACGTCCGCCGGGTGGCCCCGCTGGCCCTGGCCCACCGGGCCCGGCGGGACCCGCTCGACCCGGGCCAGCTGGACCGGCCCCGGCTGGAGGAGGCCCTGGACGAGACGCTCGGGGCGGAACCGGACCGGGACGGCGGGGAGGAGCAGACGGCCGCCCCGGCCGCCGCCGACGCCCCGGCCGTCGCCGTGGCCGGACGGGACGCCACCTCGGTGGTGAGCGGCCGGCGGAGCAGCGCCCTCGGGCCGCGGGGCCGCATCATCGGCGACCGGCCGCCCGACGGGCCGGTGACGTCGGTGGCGGTGGCGGCCACGGTCCGCCGGGCCGCCGGCCGTCACGCCGGGGCGGCCGGCCCGGTCACCGTCGAGGCCCAGGACCTCCGCCAGGCGGTCCGCCGGCACCGCACCGCCAACCTGATCGTGATCGCCGTCGACGCGTCCGGGTCCATGGGCGCCGAGCAGCGGATGGCGACGGCCAAGGGGGTGGTGATCGCCCTGCTGCGCGACGCCTACCAGCGGCGGGACCTGGTGTCGCTGGTGTCGTTCCGGGGAGAAACCGCCGAGGTGCTGCTCCGCCCGACCGGCAGCGTGGAGGTGGCCCGGGCCCGGCTCACCGACCTGCCGACGGGCGGGCGGACCCCGCTCGCCGCCGGACTGCGTACCGCCCTGGAGGTGGCCACCGCCCCCGGCCGTTCCGAGTCGCACCGCCCGATCCTGGTGGTGATCACCGACGCCCGGGCCACCGGCGGGGCGCCCGGCGAGGACCCTGTGGCGGCGGCCACCGCCGCCGCCGACACCGTCAGGCGCTCGGGGATCACGGCGGTGGTGATCGACGTGGAGGCGGCGGGTGTGCCGGGCGCGGCCCGCCTCGGCCTGGCCGCCGACCTGGCCAGGTCCATGGGGGCGTCGTACGTCCCCATGGGCGAGCTGACGGTGGAGGCCGTCGAGGGCCTGGTGCGCCGCATGGCCGGCGGCGGCGGGCGGTAAGGTCAGGCGAATGCGCCTCCTCATGGTCGCCCCGCCGGGCGCGGGCAAGGGAACGCAGGCCACCAGGCTGGCCTCCCACTACGGCATCGCCCACCTGTCGAGCGGTGACCTGTTCCGGCGGGAGATCGCGGCCGGCACCCGGATCGGCCAGGAGGCCGCCGGCTACCTGAGCCGGGGTGATCTGGTGCCCGACCATCTGGTCATGGAGATACTGGCCGGCCCGATCCTGGAGGCGGCGGCGCAGGGCGGGTACGTCCTCGACGGCTTCCCCCGCACCCTCGCCCAGGCGGAGGAGGCCTACGAGATGGCCCGGCGGGTGGCCGGAGTGGAGCTGCAGGCCGTGGTCCACCTGGAGGTCGGCCGCGACGAGCTGCGCCGGCGGCTGCTCCACCGGGCCGAGACCGACGGCCGGCGCGACGACACGGAGTCGGTGATCGAGCACCGCCTCGACGTCTACGACTCGGAGACGGCCCCCATGCTGGACTTCTACGCCGGCCGGGGGCTGGTGGTCGACATCGACGGCGACCAGCCGGTCAGCGAGGTCTTCTCGGCCATCGTCGGCGCCATCGACGCCCTCCGGGCCGGTCTGTCCTAGGCCGGGCCCTCGGCGACCACCACACCGCCCGCGACCCGCACCTTCCACGGTGCCGGCCCGGCGGCGTAGGCGAACCAGCTGTCGCTGGACATGACCACCCGCACGCCCTCGGGGGCCAGCTCCGCGACCTTGCGCCGGCTCTCGGTGGACGGGTCCGGGGTGACCACCACGGCGCGCTCGGCGGTCACCGTCGGCCACAGCGGGCGGCACGGCTCGCACGACGAGGTGAGGAAGTACACGGTGAGCCCCTCCGGGTCGACCGACACCGGGCGCCCGGCCGGGTCGACCCCCTCCAGGGCGCCCGCCGGCTGGCCCAGGCGGGACGGGCGGGCGGGCCCGGTCGGGCGGCGCAAGCGGCGGAACAGCACGGTGGGCAAGCTACCGCCCGGAATCGACTGCGCCCCCCGGGGCGTGCAAGTCTGCCCGGGTGAGAATCGGAGTCATCGGAGGTACCGGACCGGCCGGGCAGGCCGTGGCCGTGCAGTTCGCCGGGATCGGCATCGAGTCGGTGGTCGGCTCGCGGGCCATGGACCGGGCCGAGGAGACCGTCGCCGCCCTGCGGGAGCGCTACGCCGGGCGGGACCTGCCGCTCGTGGCCGGCGAGAACGCGGCCGCCGCCGCCGCCGACCTGGTCGTGGTGGCCACCCCCTGGGACGGGGTGCTGACCACGCTGGCTCCCCTGGAGGAGGCGCTGGCCGGGAAGATAGTCATATCCATGGCCAACGCCCTCACCCGCTTCGGCAAGGAGATGGTCCCCCTGCTGCCCCCGACCGGCTCGGTGGCCGTGGCGGTGGCCCGGGTGCTGCCCCGGTCCCGGGTCGTCGGCGCCTTCCACCACCTGCCGGCCGGCCCGTGGAGCGACCTCGACCACCCCCTCGACGCCGACGTGCTGGTCTTCTCCGACGACCGGGAGGCGCGGGCCGAGGTGGTCGCCCTGGTGGACCGGCTCCCCGGGCTGCGCGGCGTGGAGACGGGCGGCCTGGGCAGCGCCCTGGCCGTCGAGGCGCTGACCCCGGCGCTGCTCGAGGTGAACCGCCGGTACAAGACCCACTCCGCCATCCGGATCACCGGCCTGCCGGGATAACCGATCGGGACCCTCCCCGGCCGGGCCGTATTCTCTACAGCCGTGCCTGAACAGATCACCGTCCACCTCCCTGACGGATCGGCCCGGGAGCTCCCCGCCGGGTCGACCGGCGCCGATCTGGCCGCGTCCATCGGGCGGGGCCTGGCCAAGGCGGCCGTGGCCGCCGTGGTGGACGGGCACGAGACCGATCTCACCGCCCCTCTGCCCGACGGGTCCACGGCGGCCATCGTCACCGCCGACAGCCCGGAGGGACGCCACGTGCTGCGCCACTCGACGGCGCACGTGATGGCGCAGGCGGTCACCGACCTGTGGCCGGGGGCCCGCTACGCCATCGGGCCTCCGATCGAGAACGGCTTCTACTACGACTTCGAGCTGCCCGGCGGCGCCCACTTCAGCGACGACGACCTCGGCCGGATAGAGACCCGGATGCGCGAGATCATCGCCGAGAACCAGCCGTTCATCCGGGAGGAGCACACCGTCGCCGAGGGGCTCGAGCTCTTCGCCGACCAGCCCTACAAGCTGGAGATCATCGAGGGTGTCGACTCGGCGGAGAGCGACGCCGCCGAGGGCGTCGGCGGGGGAGCGGTCAGCGCCTACCGCAACAACGACAGGTTCGTCGACCTCTGCCGGGGCCCCCACGTCCCGGCCACCGGGCGGCTGGGCCACTTCAAGCTCATGAAGGTGGCGGCCGCCTACTGGCGCGGCGACGAGCGCCGGCCCCAGCTGCAACGCATCTACGGCACCGCGTGGGAGTCCAAGGCGGCGCTCGAGGACCATCTTCACCGGCTGGAGGAGGCCGAGAAGCGCGACCACCGCCGGCTGGGAGCAGAGCTGGACCTGTTCCACTTCCCGCCGGAGCTGGGCGGCGGGCTGGTGGTGTTCCACCCCAAAGGTGGCCTGATCCGCAAGCTGATGGAGGACTACTCCCGGACCGAGCACGAGAAGGGCGGCTACGAGTTCGTCTTCACCCCCCACCTGGCCAAGTCCACGCTGTTCGAGATCTCGGGCCACCTGGAGTGGTACGCGGAGGGCATGTACCCGCCCATGGAGCTGGAGGGCGGCACCTACTACCCGAAGCCCATGAACTGCCCGATGCACATCCTGGTGTACAAGAGCCGCCAGCGCTCCTACCGGGAGCTGCCGCTGCGGCTGTTCGAGTTCGGCACCGTGTACCGCTTCGAACGTTCCGGGGTGCTGAACGGGCTCCTGCGGGCCCGGGGGTTCACCCAGGACGACTCCCACATCTTCTGCACCCCCGACCAGCTGGCCCCCGAGCTGGCCGACCTCCTCGGCTTCGTGCTGCGCCTGCTGCGGGCCTTCGGGCTGGAGGACTTCGAGGCGGAGCTGGCCACCCGCCCGGAGAAGTTCGTCGGCGAGCCCGCCGAGTGGGACGTGGCCACCGAAGCCCTGCGCCAGGCGTTGGAGGCGGCCGAGCTGCCCTACGTCGTCGCCGAGGGGGAGGGGGCGTTCTACGCCCCGAAGATAGACGTGCACGTCCGGGACGCCATCGGCCGGCGCTGGCAGGTGTCGACCCTGCAGGTCGACTTCCAGGAACCGCAGCGCTTCGACATGGAGTTCGTCGGCTCGGACAACGCCCGCCACCGGCCGTACATGATCCACCGGGCCCTGTTCGGCTCCATCGAGCGGTTCTTCGGCATCCTGATCGAGCACTACGCCGGGGCGTTCCCGACCTGGCTGGCCCCGGTGCAGGTCAGCGTGCTGCCGGTACGCACGGACCACCAGCCCTACGCCGACGAGGTGGCCGCCGAGCTGCGGTCCGCCGGGGCCCGGGTGGAGGTGCTGGCCGCCGACGAGCAGCTCGGCGCCCGGGTCCGCCGGGCCAAGATGGAGAAGGTCCCCTACGTCCTGGTGGTCGGCGACGACGACGTGGCCGCCCGCACCGTCGGCGTCAACTCCCGCGACCAGGAACGACCCGACCGCGGGGTGGCCCTCGGCGACTTCAGGGACCGGCTGGTCCGGGAGATCGAGACCCACGGGTGACCGGCCTGGACCGTCTCTGGGCCGGCTGGCGCAGCGAGTACATCGAGGGGGTGGCGTCGGGCCCGGCCGAGCCGGACGGCTGCGTGTTCTGCGCCATCCTGGCCAGCGGGCTCGACGACGAGGACACCCACGTCCTGTGGCGCCACCCGGCCGGCGTGGCCCTGGCCATCCTCAACGCCTACCCCTACGGCAGCGGCCACCTGATGGTCATGCCGGTGCGCCACGTCGCCTCGCCGGAGGACCTGTCCCCGGCCGAGGGGAGCGCCGTGTGGGAGGGCGTCACCTCGGCGGTGGCGGCGCTGCGGTCCGCCTACCGCCCGGACGGCCTCAACGTGGGGGCCAACCTGGGGCGGGCCGCCGGGGCCGGCGTGCCCGGCCACTTCCACATGCACGTGCTCCCCCGCTGGGCCGGCGACACCAACTTCATGACCTCGGTGGCCGAGACCAGGGTCCTGCCCGAAGCCCTCGCCACCTCAGCCAAGAAGATCCGCGCCGCTTGGCGCTAGCACCGGCATCGCCGCCGCAGCCTCCTCCCCCCAGCGGCCAGCGGCGGGCGAGGGCCGGGTTACGCCGCCAGCCCGGACCACGGCCGGCTCCGACCGCATGGCTACCACGGCGAAGGCCAGCAGGACGGCGTCGCTGAGGAGGATGGCCCAGTCGTGGCGCAGCGGTGAGAAGTAGCCGCCGCTGAACTGGTAGAAGAGCCAGACGTCGCTGCCCAGGAACAGCAACCACCAGCCCTTGGATACGCGCAGCAGGGCGAAGAAGGGCAGGATCCACAGCGCGTACTGCGGGGAGTGGACCTTCCCGAGGGCCACGAACACGGCCACTACCGCCCCCCCGGTCTGGACGAAGGGAAAGCGACCCTCCCGCCGGAAGCGGCGGATCGCCAGGCCGGCCACGGCCGCCGTCGCCACCACGCACACCGCCCCGGAAAGGCGGTCGACGAAGCCGACGCTGTGGGCGCCGGGCAGCAGGAGTGACCAGAGCGAGTTGGCGCTCGCGTCCGCCGGCCTGAGGGTCTGGAACTGGAACGGGGCCCGCCAGCCACCGAAGTTGGCGACCATGAACGGCCCGTTGGCGCCCAGGGCGACCAACCCGGCCGTCGCCAGCGCCCCGACGGCATCCCTGTACCGGCGGTTGCACACCAGGTCGAGGAGCAGGGGCAGGAGCAGGTAACCGGGCCACAGCTTGAAGCAGGCCCCGACCCCCAGCAGCCCACCGGCCAACCACTGCCGGTCACGGGACCACGCGTAGATTCCCGACACCGCCGCCGCCACGCCCAGGAGATCCCAGTTCAAGAAGGCGTACCACACCAGCGTCGGCGCCGCGCAGAAGTACAGCGCCCGCCGCCCGGCCATCCGCTCCAGCAGCCAGGCGGTCAGCAGCCCGAACGGGAAAAGCGCCAGCATGGTCACCACGATGAACACCGGCGCCGACCGGGCGGGGAGGCTGCAGAGCCAGACGAACACCCCGGTCAGCACCGGGTACTCCAGTTCGTGACCGACGAAGCGCCCGCCCTGGATGCCACCGTGCACGTAGGGCAGCACGTGGGCGGCCAGGTTACGGGCGCCCCAGAGGAAGTTGATGTCCGAGTAGCAGGCCCGGCGCGGCTGGCCGGCGCACGGCAGCTTCTGCGCCGCCCCCGCGGCCATGGCGACCGCCGCCACGGCCACCGCCCCCGGCGCGCCCAGCAGGCCCGTTCTCCGTGCCTCGGATATCTCCATCCAGCGCGCTCCCTGCGTCGTCCTCCACCCCGGGGATCAACCCATCAACTCGGCGCGGTGGCGCCGGTACTGAAAAAGAAGAAGGACGCGCAGCGCCGGTTCTGTTAGGCCTCCGAGCGGGTGACCGACCCCCACAGGTGCTGGGGGAGCGGATCGTAGTGGTCGTGCTCAGCGTGGAAGCGGCCCCGGCCGCCGGTCATGGACCGGAGGTCGATGGCGTAGCGGAGGATCTCCGAGGTGGGAACCAGGGCGGTGATGAGCGACTCGCCGTCGTTGCCGGACTCCGTTCCCTGCACCCGGCCCCGCCGCCCGTTGAGGTCGCCCATGACGTCGCCCTGGTAGGCGGACGGCACGGTGACCTCCAGCCGGGAGATGGGCTCCAGCAGGATGGGTCCCGCTTTTTCCATGGCCTCCCGGAAGGCCAGCGACCCGGCCATCTTGAAGCTCATCTCGGACGAGTCGACGCTGTGGAACTTGCCGTCGAAGAGGGTGACCGCCACGTCGACGACCGGCCAGCCGTGGACCCCGCCGGTGGCCATGGCCTCCTCGATGCCCTTCTGCACGGCCGGGATGAACTGGCGGGGTATGGCCCCGCCGACGATCTCGTCGATGAACTGGAAGCCGGTGCCGCGCTCCAGCGGGGCCATGCGGATGTTGGCCACCCCGAACTGGCCGTGGCCGCCGGTCTGCTTCTTGTACTTGCCCTCGGCCTCGGCGGTGCCGGTGATGGTCTCCCGGTAGGGGACCACCAGCGGTTCGGTCTCCACCTCCACCCCGAACTTGCGGGCCAGGCGTTCCGTGACGATGGCCAGATGGGTCTCGCCGCTACCGCCGAGCAGGGTCTGGTGGGTCTCGTCGTCCCGGCGCAGGGTGAGCACCGGGTCCTCGTCCTGCAAGCGGTGCAGGGCGGTCATCAGCTTGTCCTCGTCGCCCTTGGACCGGGGCCGGATGCCGATGGTCAGCGCCGGCTCCGGTAGGGGAGCCGGCGGCACGGAGACCGGGGTGCCCTTGGGCGCCAGCGTGTCGCCGGTCAGCACGTCGGTCAGCTTGGCCACCGCCCCCAGGTCGCCCACGGAGAACCCCTCCACCGGTACCTGCTCCTTGCCCCGCAGGGTGAACAGGCCGTGCATGCGCTCGTCGGAATGGGTGCGGGAGTTGACCAGGACGTCGTCGGCCTTGAGCGCCCCGGAGAACATCTTGAACAGGCTGATCTTGCCCACGTGGCGGTCCACGATGGTCTTCCACACCCAGGCCAGGGGCGGCCCGGACGGGTCGGGGGCCACCTCGCTCGACGTGGTGCCGGCCTCGACGGTCACCGGGGGCCGGTCGACCGGTGACGGGCCGATCTCGCAGACGAAGGTGGCCAGCCGGTCGACGGCCACCTGCCTGGTGGCCGACCCGCACAGGACCGGGAAGACCTGCGCCGACGCCACCCCGTGGGCCAGGGTCTCCTCGAGCTGCTTCACCGTCGGGATCTCGCCCTCCAGGTAGCGCTCCATGAGGTCGTCGTCGGCCACCACGATGCCCTCCACCAGCGAGTCGTGGACCGAGTGCTCCCGCACGGCCATCTCCTCGGGGATGGGCCCCGACGACGGCTTGCCGCCGTCGTAGGTGATGGCCGTGTCCGAGAGCAGGTCGGCCACCCCCCGGAAGGAGGACTCCTCGCCGATCGGCAGCTCCAGCGGGGCGATGCCCGCCCCGAAGGTGTCCTGCAGCTGCTGCAGGGTGCGCTCGAACGACGCCCGCTCCCGGTCCAGCTTGTTGATGAAGATCAGCCGGGGCAGCTGCAGCTCGGCGGCCGCCTTCCACATGATCTCCGTCTGGACCTCGACGCCTTCCACCGCGCTCACCACGAACACCGCCATGTCCGCCACCCTCAGGGCCGCCACGGCGTCGGGGGCGAAGTCGGCGTAGCCGGGACAGTCGAGCACGTTGATCTTGTGGTCGTCCCACTCGAGCGGAGCCAGCGCGACCGACACCGAGAGGCCCCGCTTCTGCTCCTCCGGGTCGAAATCGGTCACCGTGGACCCGTCCTCCACCCGGCCCGGCCGGCCGATGGCCCCGGCGCAGTGCAGGAGCGCCTCGGTGAGGGTGGTCTTGCCGGCACCGCCGTGGCCGACGAGCGCGATGTTGCGGATCCTGGCGGGTGTGTAGGCCTTCACCGCCGTTGCTCCATAGACACTTGCTCTCCTCCCCGGTCCGGGCACGCCGGCCCACCCCGTGATCGCCGGCGTCGCGGCTCCCGGTGGTACCCTAGTCCTCTAGTCGGATGCGGTCGGGCTCGCGCATTCTGAGGGGTGAACGAGACCTGAACCGACGCAAGGAGCAGCGAGCCTTTGTTTGATGGACGTTTTCGGACGGGCGTGGACAAGGTCACCAAGCCCGTGGCGGGCGCTCTGCGGTCGACCGGTCTGGCGCCCGATCACCTGACCGCGCTCGGGCTGGTCCTGGCCGTCCCGGCCGCCTGGGCCATCGCCACCGGCCGCCTGGGCCTAGGGCTCGGCCTGCTCATCGGCTCGGCCGTGCCCGACCTGCTCGACGGGGCGCTGGCCAAGGCCTCCGGCCGCTCCAGTGTGCGCGGCGCCTTTTTCGACTCGGTCGCCGACCGGGTCACCGACACCCTGATCCTGGGGTCCCTGGCCTGGTACCTCCAGGACACCCACCGCGGCCACATCTTCATGCTGCCCGTCGCCGTGCTG
>JAKAXG010000383.1 GCA_021827225.1 Actinomycetes bacterium
CCGATCTAAGGCGGGTGACACAGGCCAGTCCGGTGAGGGGATAGGTGCAGGCCGGGACCAGTTTGGGGCTGCCGTCCTTGGCGAAGAGGGTCATGATCACATACACGTCTCTGGCGCCGGTGGCCAGGTCCATGGCCCCGCCCACGGCTGGGATGGCGTCGGGCTCCCCTGTGTGCCAGTTGGCCAGGTCCCCTCCCGCGGACACCTGGAACGCGCCGAGCACGCACACGTCGAGGTGCCCGCCGCGCATCATGGCGAAACTGTCCGCGTGATGGAAATAGCTCGCCCCGGGGGTCTCGGTGACGGGTATCTTCCCGGCGTTGGTCAGATCCGGGTCCACCTCCCCGGGGCCCGCCGCCCGACCCATGCCCAGCATGCCGTTCTCGGTGTGCAGCGTGATGCCCGCTCCGGGGTCGAGATGGTCCGCCACCGCGGTCGGCTGGCCGATACCCAGGTTCACGTACGACCCGGCCGGGATGTCCGCCGCCACCCTCGCCGGGATTTCGTCGCGCCCCAGCGGGCCCCGATCCAGATGCTCCACCGTCACTCACCCACCTCCGGGCCGGGGACGGCCACGATGCGGTCCACGAAGATCCCCGGCGTGACCACACACTCGGGGTCGATCGCCCCCGCCGGCACCACCTCCGCCACCTCCACCACCGTGGTAGCGGCCGCCATGGCCATCACCGGATTGAAGTTCCGGGCCGTCTTGCGGTACACCAGGTTCCCCACCCCGTCCGCCCGGTACGCCTTGATCAACGCCACGTCCCCGCGGATCGGGAACTCCAGCACGTAGTCCCGGCCGTCGATGCGCCGGGTCTCCTTCCCCTCCGCCAGAGCGGTACCCACGCCGGTCGGGCAGAAGAATGCCCCGATCCCCGCCCCCGCGGCGCGCAACCGCTCCGCCAGGTTCCCCTGCGGCACCAACTCCAACTCGATCCGGCCGGCCCGGTACAGGCCATCGAACACCCACGAATCGGACTGGCGGGGATAGGAACAGATGATCTTGCGCACCCTCCCCGCCGCCAACAACGCCGCCAGACCGGCGTCACCGTTGCCGGCGTTGTTGCTCACCACCGTCAGATCTCCCACTCCCGACCGCAACAGGGCGTCGATCAACCCCATCGGCTGACCGGCTGAACCGAAACCACCGATCAGCACCGTCGCCCCATCCAACACACCCGCCATCGCCGCATCCGCGTCAGGGACCACCTGCGCCCTGCTCACGACGCCGCCACGTTCTCCAGCACCATGGCCAGTCCCTGGCCGACCCCTATGCAGATGGCTGCCAGTCCCCAGCGCTGGTTGTCGCGGCGCAGGACCGAGGCCAGCGTGGCCAGGATGCGGGTGCCTGACGCGCCGAGGGGATGGCCGATGGCGATGGCCCCGCCGCGGGTGTTGACGATGGCGGGGTCGATCTTCCAGCGGTCGAGGCACACCAGTGACTGGACCGCGAAAGCTTCGTTCAGTTCTACCGCCCCGACCTCGTCCCAGCTGATCCCGGCCCGGGCCAGGGCCCGGTTGGCCGCCTCGACTGGGGCGTAGCCGAAGTCCTGGGGGTCCAGCGCGAACGCGCCGCGCCCCGCGACCCGGGCGAGTGGGTCGCGCTCGATGGTCGATGCAGCGGTCTCCGAGCCGATCAGCACCGCGGAAGCGCCGTCGCTGAGCGGCGACGAGTTACCAGCTGTGATGGTGCCACCGGACCGGAACGCCGGTTTCAGACGGGCCAGTGTCTCCGGGCTGCTATCAGGGCGTATGCCCTCGTCCCGGTCGAGATGGACTCCCTCCACCGCGACGATCATCTCGTCGTAGAAGCCGCTACTCCATGCTGTGTCGGCCAGCCGGTGCGACCGGGCGGCGAAGTCGTCCTGGCGTTCCCGGGAAACCCCGAACTTGTCGGCCAGCATCTCGTTGGCCCCGCCGAGACTGACCGTCCACTCCCGGGGCATCCGCTCATTCACCAGCCGCCAACCCAGCGTCGTCGACACCGCAGTCACGTCCCCCGCCGGGAAAGCCCGCCCCGGTTTGGGCAGCACCCACGGAGCCCGGGTCATGGACTCCACCCCACCCGCGATCACCACCGAAGCGTCGCCCGTCTCCACCATGCGCGACGCCGTCATGGCCGCGTCCAGGCTCGACCCGCACAACCGGTTCAGCGTCGAGCCCGGCACCGAGGTCGGAAACCCGGCCAGGAGCACCGCCATCCTGCCGACATTGCGGTTGTCCTCCCCCGCCCCGTTCGCCAGCCCGAACACCACCTCCTCGACCGCCGCGGGATCCAGGCCCGGGGAGCGCTCGGAGACGGCCCGCAACACGGTCGCAGCCAGATCATCAGGACGCACACCCCCCAGCGCCCCCCCGAAACGACCGAACGGCGTGCGGACGGCGTCATAGACGAAAGCTGAAGGCATCACTGTCTCCCCGAGAAGATCTCCGACCCAATCCTGCCCACCACCACAGCCATATGTCCAATATCTACAAACTAGCGATCACATATCCTCAAGGTATGAGTCTGCGTCGTCTCAGATACTTCGTCACCGTCGCCGACGAGGGCTCCTTCACCGCCGCCTCCCGGGTCCTGCACATGGCCCAGCCCCCACTGTCCACCCAGATACGCGAGCTCGAACACGAGATGGGCGTCGACCTGTTCGACCGCACCCGACGCCGCATCACCCTCACCGCCGCCGGCCAGGCACTACTCCCCGAAGCCCGCCAACTCCTAGAGCGCTACCAGCAGTTCCCCCACATCGCCCAGCGGGCCGGCACCGGCGAAACCGGGCGCCTGGCCATCGGGATCATCCCCTCCGCCGCCAACGGCACCCTGCCGACAGCCCTACACAGCTACCAACAACAGTTTCCTGCCGTCGAAGTATCGCTCATCGAGGACCGCCCCGACGAGCTGATACGCCGACTCGACGCCGGACAGATCGACCTCGTCCTGCACTACTCGCCACCCCAGCCACCCCGCCACAGAGGCCAAATTCTCACCGAGGAACGGCTAATCGTAGCCCTGCCCCCCCGACACCCCCTCACCACCCGGGCCAGGATCCCGCTCGCCGCCCTCAAGAACCAGCCCCTCATCCTCCCCCGCCAACACGGCGGAGAAGGCCTCTACGAACGCATCACCAGACTCCTCGCCGAACATGGCATCCAACCCACAATCGCGCAAGGAGACATCTGGCTCATCCAGACCATCATCGGACTCGTCGCCGCCGGAACCGGCCTCGCCATCATCCCCGAAACAGCAACCGACCTCCGACCCGACCAGGTCCAGTACCGACCCATCAAAGAACCAACACCCCCACTACCCATGTACGCCACATGGCACACCGACAACCAACCACCAACCATCCACCACTTCATCAACCAGTGGCCCATCCGGTGATCCGCTCTGATCCTGGTTACATCGGCTCAGGATCCAGTCGGCGTAGAAGCTGGAAAACACCACGCTCATGGGAACTGCGCTGGGCCACGACCGCGTCACGACGACGCGTCGATATCGCTTCCCGATAGCGGGCATCCGCAAAGACTTCGGTACCAGCGAGGTCATGCATCGCCAGGTACCGCTGCCCGTTGCCTTCGACCAGATCGAACCGTCTCGACCGTAGCCAGCCTGGGACAGTGGCGAGCATCGGCAGGTGTTCCTCTTCGTACCAGGCGTTGAACTCGTCCTCTGTACCCGGGTACGGCTCCCACCACACACATAGAAGCACCGGCCCGCAAATCTGCAGGTTCCCGGAGAAGCCGATCGGCGGCGCCCAGGCGTCCACTTTGGAGATGTCTCCAGATTCAGTCAGTGGCGGGCCCGGAGACTCCTTCGTCGGCAAGTCCAGATCAGGAGTCTGCGAGGGGCGCGACCGATAGATCCTACGGTCAACGAAGTCTGCTGATTCGAGAATCGTGCGCTCGAGAGTCGAGCGGTTCTCTCTCAGGCTCACATAGTCGGGGACCGACAGGAGACCGATGTCCTCGAGGTCATAGTAGGCAAGATACGTACCGGTGCCATCGTTAGAGACGTACCGACGAGCTGTCAGCCAACCCGGAAGGCGGGTCCGCGCCGGGATATGCTCCTCGTCGTACCACCGGTGGTACGCCTCCTCGAGGGCCAATGTGGGCCGGCTGAGTACCATCAGCAGACCTGCGTCTCGCGAGCCGGCAGGGACCATGTCTCCATCCATGATCAATGTCTCCTGGTCCTACTCAATGCCGTAGGTCTCGATGATCGACGCGAGCAGCCGGTAATAGCCAACGATCACCAGAAGCTCGAAGGCTCCGTCGTTACCGACGCACTTCAAAAGCTCCTCCATCTCGGCGCGAGGAACATGGCCCTTCGAGAAGATGACGCTCACGGTCCTGACCACAGCGCTACCAGCGGCGTCTGAAGGGGGATTTCCACCCTCCAACAGGTCCTCGATCTCGCGGGCGCTGACCCCTGCGTCCAGGGCTAGGGGCACGTGGGCGCTTAGCTCATATCTGCTGCGGGTAAAGGCACCAGTGGCAAGGATTCCTATCTCGCGCAGCCGCGGCTCCAGCGCACCTCCATGCCTCAGTGCCGCGCCAAGTTCTTGAAGCGGGCCGCCGATGGGAGGGTTGAGAAGCATCGGCCCGAACGGACCGGGCAGCGCGTCGCCCTTCTCGGATGCGGCAGACAGTCTCCTGGACTTGCGGGGACCCGAAACGATCCTCATGTAGAGCTCACGCTGCCGATCGGTCAGGGCCTCCCACCGCAGGTCAGGGAGAATGGTGCCGCTCATCCCCTGCCTATCCATGCGAGATGGTCAAATATCGCAGACTCAGTCTCGTCAGGTCGTTCAAGGCTGAGGAGGTGGGGACCGTCCCTGACGTCGAGGCGGCCAACGGGAAACAGGCCAGCGAACTCGGCTCCCGCCTCGAGAGTGCTTGTAACGTCATGTCGCCCGACCACCACGGTTACCGGGCGCTCGACCAATTCCTGGGCCATGGGTTCGTAGTCCGCCCACTGCCAGTGGATGATCTCAGCCGGGTTGGTTGGGAAGGGTTTGGTCATGGTTTTCATCTCCTGTGTCCCCCTCCTGCCCGGGTGGATTGGGGGAGAAGTGATATTCCCCTGCCGGGACTGGAAAGGGTAGCTTGAT
>JAKAXG010000384.1 GCA_021827225.1 Actinomycetes bacterium
CCTCCGGCTGCCTCGCCCGCCGGCCGCCGCCGTCCGGTGAGCCGGCCGGGCAGGCGGGTCAGGCTGACGGCGGGGAAGATGCCGTAGCGGCCGGCCGGCCGCTCCACCCGGTAGCCGTCGCGGCGGGCGGATGACGGCGCCCCGGGGGCCCGGGAGGCGGTGAGCACCACGTCGATCCCGGCCGCCGCCCACCGCTCCGCTATGCGGGCGGCGTGGAGCTCCGAGCCACCCGCCTCCGGATGGTCGAGGTCCCGCCAGGCGACCATCTCGATGCGCCGCAGGCCCGCCGCGGCGGCCACGTCGCCGATCTTCGCCAGGGCGTCCGCCTGGCCGCCGTCCGGCTCGGGCGGCGCCTCCGGCCCGGCCCCGGTGGCGGCTCCGGCCGGGCCGATCTCCAGTCCCAGTCCCTCGTGGTTCAACTCGACGCTCCCAGGGCCGGCAGATCCCCGGCGGTGCGGGCCGGGGCAGCGGCCGGACGGGCGCGCCCCGCCGGCCGGCGCCAGCGTTGCACCGGCCGCTCCACCAGCAGGTAGCTGAGCGTGGCCGACGCCACCGCCAGGGCGGTGACGAAGCCCAGGATCTCCGGCCACGGCACGGTGAAGAGGCGGTCCCCGGTCCACTGGAACCACAGGTTCATCCACGCCTCGTGCCACAGGTACACCCCGTAGGAGACGACCCCGACGAGGGCGAGCGGCCTGAACCGCAGCAGCCGGCGGGGCAGGCCCCGGTCCTGGGGGCCGAACACCGCCGGGGTCACCATGCCGACGGCGAACACCCCGTACAGGGTCTGGCGCAGAAGGCTGGGGCCGACCGGCGAGGCGGTCACCGGGGTCCACGGAAGGCCGATGTTGGACACCGCCACGAACGCGGCGGCGGCCACCGCCCACGACACCCACGGCAGGGCCGGATGGCTGAGCCACGCCGGACGGCGGTCGGTGGCCGCCAGCCAGGCGCTGATCACGGCCAGCGTCATCCCGAGGGCGAACTGGTCGAGGTAGGCGGGCAGCCAGTTGGGCATGGTCTCGGCCAGCGGGGTGTGGAAGCTCAGCACCGGGATCCGGTAGGCGAAGCTGATGGCGACCAGCGCGACCACCCCCAGCAGCTCGACCCGCAACTGCCGGTCGGCGGCGCGCCTGGTCCGTCCGAGCAGCCAGGCCCACAGCGGGATCATCAGGTAGAAGCTCATCTCGGTGCACAACGACCAGGCCTGCGTGACGCCGCTGAGGGCGTAGCGGGGGATGTAGATCTGGGCGAAACCGAGATAGACGAACAGCGAGTACCAGGCGTGCCGGACGGTGTCGGCGTGCAGGACGTAGGTGACGAGCAGGAACGCCACCCAGTAGGCCGGGATTATCCGCCGCAGCCGGCGGGCCCAGAACGACCGCATGCGCAGGGCCGGCTTGCCTCCGAAGTGGTCCACCGCGAACGGCCGGTAGAGGAGGAATCCGGAGATCACGAAGAACACCTCGACGCCGATCTCCAGCCGTGACGTGTAGCGGCCCAGCCCGCTCCGCCCGGTGAAGCCGGACGCGAACGTGGTGTGGACGCCGATCACCGTCAGAGCGGCTATGGCCCGCAGCCCGTCGAAGCAGGGGTAGTGAACCGCTCCTCCCCCCGTTGTGGAGCTGGCGTCGGACCGGTTGCGGACCGTATGCGCCTTAGTTAACGAAATCACCTGCACTCGGACCTGCGTGTTCGGATCCGGGCAGCGTAACCGGGCCGGGAGACCCGCGCCCGCCCGACGCCACCCATCGTTTCAGTTCCGGAAGGCTGGCGTGCCGCGGGTAGCGCCCCTAACCCCGGTCAGTCCCCGATGACCCGGGCGGTGGCTCTCCGGCCGGGGCGCTTCATCACCTCGATGGCGCCGGGCATCTGCTCCTTGATCTCGTTGTCATGGGTCACGACCAGCACCTGCCGGAAGCGACCCTTCAGCCGCTCCAGGGCCAGGAGCATCCGGGCCTTGCGGTCCTCGTCGAGCGGGCCGAATACCTCGTCGAGGACCAGAAGACCGACCGAACCGCCGGACTGGAAGTGGATGTGCTCGCTGATTGCCACCCTCAGGGCCAGGTTGGCCAGGTCGATCTCCGAGCCGGAGAACCGGTCCAGCCCGTACAGCCTCCCGCCGTCGCTGATCTGCAACTGGTAGGTATCGGGATCGACCTCGATGCTCTCGTACTCGTGGTCGGTGAGCTCACCGAACAGATCGGCGGCCTGCAGCGCCAGCCTGGGCCCCACCGACGCCACCACCGTGTTGCGGAAGTCCGAGAGCAGATCGGCGGCCCGGGAGCGGTGACGCGCCTCCGATTCCAGGTCAGCCAGCTGGGCGTGCTGGGCCCGCCCCTCGGCCAGGCGGGTGGCCGCCGCCCTGGCCCGCTCCCGGTCCTGGGCGGCGGCGATGGCGGCGCTCTGGGCGGCGGCGGCGGAGGCCTGGGCGGCTCGGGCGGCGCTGTCCCGCAGCTCCGCGGCCCGGTCCAGGTCCTCCTTGTGGAAACCCAGCGCCTTCACCTTCTCCCGGAGGGCCTCCACCCTCCCGGTGGCCGAGCCGGCCTGCTCGACCGCCTCGGCCAGGGACCGCTCCACCGCCGGGCGTGCCTCCAGCCGCCCCCGGACCATGTGGGCCTCAGCCGACGCCGCCTTCTTGGCCTCCACGGTCGCCCGCCCGGTCGCCACCGCGGCGGCCAGCACGGTCGGCGGCGGCGGGTCAGCCCCCACCGGCACCTCGAGCCAGTCGCCGGCACCGGCCTCCACCACCGCCCGCCACTGCAGCTCCAGGGCGTCGAAGGCATCGGCCCGCCGCCGGTCCGCCTGCTCCCACTCGGCCAGTCGGGACCGGGCCGCGGCTGCGCCCCTGGCCATCTCGGTGGCGGAGCTGGCGGCTTCCCGGGCCGCGGCGGTCAGCTCCTCCGCCCGGGCCTTGTGGTCCAGGTAGCGGCGTTGGGCCTCCTCCAGCTCGGCCCGACGGTGGGCCTGCACCGTCTCGAAGGCGTCGCCCAGCGCCTGCCCGCAGGTAGGGCACTCCCCCTCGCCGGACAGCGAGCCGGAGCGCTCCAGTGCCTGAGCGGCCCGGTCCCGGTCCGCTTCGGCGGCACGCACGAGGGCCACCGCGGCGGCGGCCTCCTCCCGCAGCGCCACCGCCGCCGCCTCCGCCGCCCGCAGGCCCTCCTCGTCCACCGGGTCGGGCCGCTCCGGCACGACCACCGAAGCGGCGGCCCGGGCGGCGGCCGCCGCCGCCCCGATCAGCTCCAGCCGGCGCTCGTCGGCGCCCAGGCCCGAGGACTGCTCCTGGAGGGCGGCCAGCTTCAGGCCCAGCTTCTCCAGCTCGGCCAGCTCGGCGCGGTAGCGGGTGACGGCCTGATCGGCGGTGTCGAGCTCCTGGCGGGCGGCCCGGCCCTCGACCACCAGGGTGTCGTGCTCCTGGCGGCGCAGATCCTGCGCTCCGAATGCGGCCGCCGCCGCCTCGGCCCGGGCCCGGGCCGCCTCCGCCGCCCTGGCCTCCTCGGCAGCGGTCACCTCGGACGCGTCGGCCCGGGCCGCGCCGTCGGCCGCCTCGACCTCCAGCGCCTCCAGGTCGGCGAGCATGCCCCGGAGCCGATCGTGGTCGGAGGCCCTCTCCCGGGCGTCCTTGCGGGCGGCGTCCCGGGCGGCGTCGAGAGGGGTGATCCCGAGCAGCTGGAGGACCAGCCGGCGCCGCTCCGCCGGCGACTGGTTCGAGAAAGCGGCCAGCTGCTTCTGCTCGGTGAAGACCGACGCCCGGAAGGCGCCGTCGTCCATGCCGAGCACCGACTCGACGTAGCGCTCGGCGTCCCGGGTGCCGGTGGACATGAGCGCCCCGTCGCAGTGGGCCTCCACCGAGACGGCCGAGTTGATGCCCCTGAGGGTGCGCCGGACCAGGTAGAGGTGGCCCTCGTGCTCGAACTCCACCTCGGTGACGCAGTCGCCGCCGACCCCGGAGGAACGGATCTGGTCCTTGGTGGTCCGGGCCTTGCCCCAGAGGGTGAACAGGATCGCCTCGAGCAGCGTGGACTTCCCGGCGCCGTTGGGGCCGTAGATGCCCACCAGTCCGGGCGGCAGCTCCAGGTCCAGTTCGTCCTCGTAGACCCGGAAGTTGCGCAGGTACAGCCGCTTGATCAGCATGAGCCGGCACCTCCGGCGTCGCCGCCGGTGATGGCCCGGTCGAGGTACTCGTGCCCGAGGAGCCGGACCCGGTCCCGGTCGAGGCCGGTGAGGTCCTGGCCGGCCACGTAGCCGTCCCACTGGGCGCCGAGCCCGCTGACGGTGGGAAGCTCGGCCCGCAGGGCCCTGGAGATGAACGAGGGCTCCAGCTTGAGGTGCAGCCCGGCCGCCGCCGCGTCGCGGATGGCGTGATGGTCGAGCAGGCGCCACACGTCGGGATCGACGCTCTCGACGTAGAGCCGGCCCACCGCTCCGTCGGGGATGGTGGCGGCCCGCTCCACCAGGCGCTCCTGCAGCTCGGTGGGGGAGATGCCCAGGGCGTACACCGACTCGAGCGTCACCAGCGGGCGCCGGCCGGCGAGAGGGACGTGGCGGCACTCCCCGGTGTCGGTGTCGAGGACCACGATGCCCTTGGCCTGGTCCGGGTCGTCGGCGAAGGTGAACGAATCGGGGGCGCCGGCGTACCACATGCCATCCGACACCCGGGCAAAGGTGTGGTAGTGGCCGAGGAGCACCAGGTCGGACTGCAGCAGGCCGGCGTCGACCTCGATCTCGTTGATATCGGCGTAGCGGGGCTGCAGCTGGGTGATGCGGGGATGGGTCAGCAGCAGGTTGGTCACGCCGGGGGCCCGCTGGCGGGCGGCCTCGCCCAGCGCGTCGAGCGCGGCGTCGACGGTCAGGGTCTGGGGAACGGCGTGCACGACCAGGCCCGGGAGATCGAACCTCTCGTAGGCCATCCGGTGGGCGAAATGCATCTCGGGGAACGTGTCGGCCAGGGTGGAGTAGGGGCTGCCCTTGCCCGGCATCCGGGGGGTGTCGTGGTTGCCGGTGATGATGGCGGCCCGGATCCCGTGGTCGCGGATGCGGCTCAGGGCCCGCTGGGCCACCCGGTACGAGCGGTAGGTCGGCCGGGGGTGGTCGAAGATGTCCC
>JAKAXG010000385.1 GCA_021827225.1 Actinomycetes bacterium
TCGGGGACCGTTCCCCGGTAGCTTTGGCTTCCTGTGTCCAGCCCCAGTAGCGAGAATCCGGCCCGCC
This sequence comes from Actinomycetes bacterium, assembly GCA_021827225.1. Next base: position 68 of record JAKAXG010000385.1, read on the forward strand.
ACGCCGATGTGATCGTGGTCGGAGCCGGGGTGTCCGGGCTCGTCGCGGCTACGGCACTGCACCAGGCCGGCGTCGAGGTGGCCTGCGTCGAAGCCCGGGACAGGGTGGGCGGCCGCACGCTCAGCGCCTGCGGCTGGGTAGACCTCGGAGCGACATGGTTCTGGGACGGGGAGGCGGCGATCGCCGAGACGGTGGAATCCCTCGGCCTGGCCACCTACCGGCAGGCCATCGGGGGTGACGCCCTGTTCGAGCAGCCGGACGGCACCTCGGTACGCCTTGCCGGGAACCCGATCGACGCTCCGGCGTGGCGCCTGGCGGGCGGGATGCAGGCGGTGCCGATCGAGCTCGCCCGCCGCCTGCCTGAGGGAGCGGTGGTGACGGGGGCGCCGGTCGAGTCGGTTGCCTTCGCTGCCAGCGGACCGGCGCAGGTCGCGACCGCCGTCGGGGCCCTCACCGCGAGGATGGTGGTGCTGGCCGTCCCGCCCAGGCTGGCGGTCGGGTCCATCGGGTTCACCCCCCGGCTACCTGCGGATCTGATCGATGCAGCAACCGGTGTGCACACCTGGATGAGCGACACGGTCAAGGCTGTGGCCTGCTTCGCGGAGCCGTTCTGGCGCAGGAGTGGCCTGGCGGGGGCCGGGATCAGCCATGCCGGGCCGTTCTCCGAGTTCCACGACCACAGCGGTCCGGAGCCAGACCAGGCCGCGCTCTTCGGCTTCGCTCCGGCCGTGCCGATGGGGAAGGCGCCGTCGGAGAGCGGCATCGCCGAGCGTTTCATCGATCAGGTCGCCCGCCTGTGGGGGCCGCAGGGCCGCCAGCCGTCCTCCGTGCGGATCGTCGATTGGAGCCGGGAGCGATTCACGGCGATCCCCGGCCCGGCGGCGTCCCCGGCGTCCCGGTACTACGGAGACCCGGTGCTGCGGATGCCGTACATGGACGGCCGGCTGGTGTTCGCGTCCACCGAGACGGCGCACGCGTTCGGAGGCCACGTCGAGGGCGCGGTGCTGGCCGGCCGCCGTGCCGCCGCCCAGGCCCTCGATCTCCTCGGCCGACCCGCAGAGCGCTAGGACACCGGTTCCCGAGGCAGAGATCCGGGCATCGACACGCCGGGTGTGTCTCGGAAAGAAAATGGAGATAAATGCTCGGCTGGGCCGGTGGCGTACCTATATCATCCGTGCGGGGAGGGGCGTGCCTCTGAACCGGCGGAGGATCCCCGGGGGCACGCCACAGCGATGGAGAGCGAAGATCAGCCAGTCGCAGGCCAGGGACGTTCACCAGCGGGCGAAGCCGAGGAGGACCGGCGAGCCGTTCTGGCCCAGCTGTCCCATCTGGACGAGCTGACACCGGCGGATGAGGAGGAGATCGACCGGTTCCGAAGCTTCACCGCGGCTCCGGTCCGCTCCGGTACCGGCCTCGGCCGGATGGTCGGTCAGTTCCGGCTGGGACATCGCCGGATAGCTTCCTGACCCAGGGGGCCGGGCCGCCCGGTCCCGCTACAGCGCGTCACGGCTATCCGCTGCGAGGAACCGGGCCCGCGCACCTGTTTCCGATTTTTCCTGCTCCTGCCGGGGCCGGGCCCACCCGTTCCTGCCTGTAGCCGGCACCGCTGTAGCGTCCCCCCATGGCCGACACGCCTGCCGTGACGATGATCGACATCGCGGATGGGACCCTCCACCGCTGCGGTGAGACCCACATGATCACCTCGTGCGGGCTGAAGCTGAGGGCCGTGACGGTGGGGCCCACCCGGGCCGTCGTCCACTGGACGAAGCAGCTGTGCCCGGAGTGCTTCGACGGGCCGCTCAACCTGTACGAGATGTGATGACCTCCACCTCCTCCGGCCGCCGAACCGCCCGCTGACAGCTCCTGTCGTTCTCGACGGCGGCCTTCAGCGGAGCGAGCGGGCATAGCGGATCTCGTCGACCTCGATGCCCTGCATCTCCTGCAACCTGCGCTGCCCGTCTGGTCGCCACCCGTCGATGTCATAGAAGCGTTCGGCCCGAGCGTTTCCGACGAGGACCCACAGGACCCCCTCGGCGTGCCCGCGGTGGACCAGCTCCTGTCTTGCTCCCTGGATCAGCAGCCGCCCCACCCCGACCTGCCAGTAGTCGGGGTGAACATAGATGGCGTACAGCTCACCAGCGGTGGACTTATCGGGATCTCGGCAAGGGCCGACGGTCGCGAAGCCGCAGATGCGCCCGTCCTCGACCGCCAAGGTCGTGCGCGGCCGGTCAGCACCGCTGTCGGCGAACGTGTATCGCCCGGCGCGCTCGTCGGGATCCAAGGCGTCGAGGTAGCTATCGGGCAGCAGACCCCGGTAGGCAACCTGCCAGGACCGGGTGTGCACCCGAGCGACCTCATGCTCGTCACCTGGTGCGGCCGGGCGCAGAAGCACGACGAGCAGCATCCCCGGAAGCGGTGTGGTCTGCAAGCGGATTTTCCGATCTCCCCGGCCCCTCCGCGCCCGCGGCGTCGGGGGGGCACCGGTGGAAGGTCCCGGGCGTGGATAGCGTGGTCGACACCCCGCACACAGGCCTAGAGGAGGACCCAGCGCCGTGCAGTCAACCATGCAGGACGTTCCCCTGACCGTCACGTCTCTGTTCCGTCACGGTGCCCGGGTGCACCGGCGGTCCAGGGTGCTCACCTTCGAGGGGTCCGGCATCAGGGAGGCCACCTTCGCCGAGGTGGCGCAGCGCGCGGAGCGCCTGGCCGCGGCCCTCACCCGGCTGGGTGTGGGGGCCGGCGACGTGGTCGGCACCTTCATGTGGAACAACCAGGAGCACCTGGAGGCCTACTTCGCCGTGCCCTGTGCCGGCGCCGTGCTGCACACCATAAACCTGCGCCTGTTCCCACAGCAGTTGACCCACATCGTCAACCAGGCGCGGGACAAGGTGGTGCTGGTCAACTCCAGCGTCATGGCGCTACTGGCCCGGGTGGTGACCGAGCTGCGCACCGTCGAGCATTTCGTCCTGGTCGACGACGGCCCGGTGGACGAGCAGATCCTGGCCCAGTTCCCGTCGGTCAAGCGATACGAGGATCTCCTCGACGCCGAGCAGCCCGGCATCGAGTGGCCCGACCTGGACGAGCGGGCGGCCGCGGCGATGTGCTACACCAGCGGCACCACTGGCGACCCCAAGGGGGTGGTCTACAGCCACCGCTCCACCTACCTGCACGCCTTCGCCTACAACAACGCCTCCGACATCACCATCAGCGAGCGGGACCGGGCGGTGATCATCGTGCCCATGTTCCACGTCAACGCCTGGGGCTGGCCCTACGTCGGGTGGATGTGCGGAGCCGATCTGGTGATGCCCGGCCGGTTCCTCCAGGGCGAGCCGCTGGTGAAGCTGTTCGAGGCCACCAGGGCCACCGTATCGGCCGGGGTGCCGACCATCTGGAACGAGGTACTGCGGTACCTCGAGGCCCACCCCGGCCACGATGTCTCCTCCCTGCGGGGGCTCATATCCGGGGGGTCAGCCCTGCCCGGTGCGATCGTCGACGGCTTCGACAAGCTCGGGATCCGGATGCTCCAGGGCTGGGGGATGACCGAGACCAGCCCGGTGTGCACCGTCAGCGAGCCGCCCGGCGACGCCGACCCGTGGGACCGCCGCTGGCGGCTGCGGACCGGTCGGGTGCTGCCAGGAGTGGAAATCCGCATCGTCACCTCCGACGGCGAGGAGGCACCCTGGGACGGTCAGACCACCGGCGAGGTGGAGGTCCGGGGACCGTGGATCACCGGGGGCTACTTCATGGATCCGGCCCCGGACAAATTCCACGACGGGTGGTTGCGCACCGGCGACATCGGATACATCGACGACTACGGCTTCCTGCAGATCACCGACCGGCTGAAAGACGTCATCAAATCAGGGGGTGAGTGGATCTCGTCGTTGGAGCTCGAGGACGCCATCATGGCCCATCCGGCCGTCGCCGAGGCGGCGGTGGTGGGGGTGGGCGACGAGAAGTGGGGCGAGCGCCCCCTGGCCGTGGTCGTGGTCAAGGAAGGCGAGCAGGTCAGCGCCGAGCAGCTGCGGGCCTTCCTCGAGGGCCGGGTCGCCAGGTGGTGGATCCCAGAGCGGTGGTCGTTCGTGGACTCGGTGCCGAAGACCTCGGTCGGCAAGTTCGACAAGAAGGTCCTGCGGGCCCAGGAGGCGACGGGCGACCTGGGCGTCGAGCACCTCGGCTGATTCCACCACGGCTGCCCGCGCCGCCCCCTGCCGGACGGGATCAGGGCGGCCAGGGCCAGGTCTGTCTGCTCGCTCACGTAGGTGGAGGGATCCGGACGCCAGTTCGACACCGACGGAGACCAACCGCAAAGATCCACACCCGAACCATCGACGAGGTGCCACCGAGTCGACGCCTCCATCCCAAGGACTTGACATGACCTACGACGGCTATCAGCAGTTGCGTTTCGAGCGCCCCGACGACGGCGTCCTTCTGATCACCATCGACAACCCGGAGAAGTACAACGCCGCCGACGAGCAGCTCCATGGCGAGCTGGCCCGGGTGTGGGCCGACGTCGACGCCGACGCCGAGACCCGGGTGGCGGTGATAACCGGGGCGGGTAAGGCGTTCTCCGCCGGCGGCGACCTCGACATGGTGCAGCGAATGGCCGGCGATCATGACCGGGTCTCGCACATGCTCAAAGAGATGAGCGAGATGGTCTACAACATCATCAACTGCGAGAAGCCGGTGGTCTCCGCCATCAACGGCGTGGCTGTGGGCGCCGGAACCGTCGTCGCCCTGCTCGCCGACATCTCGATATGCGCGCTCGACGCCAGGATAGGCGACGGCCACGTCAGGCTCGGTGTCGCCGCGGGCGACCACGCCGCCATCCTGTGGCCGCTCCTCTGCGGTATGGCCAAGGCCCGGTACCACCTCCTCACCGGCGAGATGGTCACCGGCGAGGAGGCGGAGCGGATCGGCATGGTGAGCAGGGCAGTGCCGCGCGAGCAGGTACTCGGTGAGGCCCTGAGGGTCGCTTCCACCCTGGCCACTGGTTCACAGCTCGCAATCCGCTGGACGAAGCGGTCACTCAGA
>JAKAXG010000386.1 GCA_021827225.1 Actinomycetes bacterium
GCCGAGCCGGTCGCCGCCGCCGAGCCGGTCGCCGGCGCCGAGCCGGTGCCGGGCAGGGGCAGGCGGTCCAGGTCGGTGCGGGCGGCCAGCAGGTCGGCACCGGTGGAGGCCACCGCCCCGGCCAGGCCGGTGCGGTCCGGGCCGGGGGCCTGGAGGGCGGCATAGGCGGCCTGCAGCTGGGTTCCGCCGGGCAGGGAGATGTGCTCCGCGGTGATGGCGGTGGCCGTCCGCTGCTCGCCCCGCAGCAGGGGCGGGAGGGTGGCCCCCAGGCTGAGGGCCAGCATGGGATCGTCGGGGTTGCGGTCCAGCCACCGGCCCAGCCACCCGGTGCCGGTGCCGTCGGTGACGTTGGCGGTCTGCCAGATGGCCATGGAGGCGAAGTGGCTGAGGTTCGGGTTCGGGTACCCGACGCCGCGCACGATGGCCAGCTTCCGGGCCTGCCACAGCGAGTGGAGGCCGGGCAGCTTCGGGTTGAGGCCCAGGCCGCCGCCCAGGTCCAGGACCTCGCCGGGGTGGTAGCCGAGGGTGGGGCGGCCGGCGGCGTAGGCGGGGTCCCCGTAGGGGACGACGGTGTTGAGCCCGTCGTTGCCGCCGTAGAGGGTGATGACAACGAGCGGCGCGGGCGCCTCGGTGACGGCGGGGAAGGCCGGCCCGGACGAGCCCAGGTAGTGGCCGAGCAGGGCCCCGCCGGCTACGGCGGCGCCGGCCGCCCCGGCCCCGGCCAGGAACCGGCGGCGGGTGAACAGTCGGTCAGCGCTCATGCCAGCACGTACTCCGGAGTTGTCAGGGCCAGGGCGGTCAGCTGCACCGGGTCGGACGCGACCCGGGCCAGCGCCCCGGCGGTGGTCGGGCCCCAGCCGTCGACACCGAGCAGCGAGGCCACCCCGGCCAGCCGCTGGCCCGGCGGCAGCCCGTGCAGGGCCTGCAGGTCACCCCGCCGGGCCAGGGCCGAGCCGGCCTCCAGGCGCAGCCAGGCGGTGTCGGTGCTCAGCCAGTACCCGTTCTGGCCCCAGCCGCCGACGTTGGGCGGGTCGAACAGTGTCTGGCCCAGGGCGGAGGCCATCCGGGGCAGCGGGGGGCCGCCCGAATGTACCGCCGGGCTGGTCCCGCCGGCGGTGGCCGGCTTCCCGCCGGCGTCCAGCCCCAGGGCCCGGGCCGCCCCGACCAGGAACTCGGCCGGCTGCTTCACCAGACCGGTGCGCGAGGCGGGGCTCAGGAATGCCGGGTGGAGGAACAGGGCCCGCAGGGCGGCGGTGATGTCCAGGCCCGGGCCGTAGGCGGCCAGGAGGTCGGACACGACCGGGTCGGAGGGCTGGACCGGGTAGGCGAAGTGGCTCCACAGACCGGCCAGCACGAACCGGGCGGACTCCGGGCGGGTCACCGCGATGCGGACGATGTCCTCCCCGTTCCAGTCGCCGGTCTGGCCCAGGTAGGTCTTGGTTCCGTAGTCGTGCTGGCGGGGCTGGAACCCGTAGCGGTAGGTGAGCCGGTCGTACACCCAGCCGGTGAAACCGCGGGCGGCAGCCACCACGTCGTCCTGGGTGTAGTTGCCGATCCCGAGGGTGAACAGCTCCATCATCTCGCGGGCGAAGTTCTCGTTCGGATGGGCTTTTTTGTCAGTTGAGGTGTCGAGCCAGATCATCATGGCGCCGTCCTTGGCCACCTGCTGCATCAGGTTCTCGAAGCCGCCCGCCCCGGAGGTCCTGAACATCTGGTTCTGCAGGTACATCAGGCGGGCGTCGCGCACCTTGGAGATGCCGGTGGCGAAATGCCCGTGCCAGAACAGGGTGAGCTTCTCCCGCAGCGGGGTGGAGGTGACGATCATGCGGTCCATCCACCAGCGCTGCAGGGTGTCCAGGTCGGCGGCGACCGCCTTGTTGTGGGCGGCGACGGCGGCCGGATCGGCGCCGGCGCCGGCCGGGCGCTCGACGGGCGGGCCGGCGGTGAAGGTCGGGGCCGCCAGCGCGTCGCCGGCCGGGTCCGGGGCGGCGCCCAGCCCGGCGATCAGCTGCTCGACGGCGGCCACGTAACCCCCGGCGGCCACCTGGTCGAGCTCGCCGGGTCGCAACCCGAACCCGGCCCGGCGGTAGAGGAGAGCCACGTCGCTGCGGGTCGAGCCGGCCATACCCGCATGCTCGGCTCCCATTGTCAGGAAAGTGTTAGGGAGGCGTCATCAGCCGATCAGGCGGCGGCACCGTCGGCCGGCGCCGGGCCCGCCGGTTAGGCTCGCCCCGCATGGCGCAGATGGGGATGCCCGCCGGCATGGGCGGGCCCGGCCACAGCGACGACCCGGACGGGGCGGCCGACACGTCCCTGCGCCGGGACATCCGCCGGGTGGTCGGCCTGCTCGGCGAGACCCTGGTGCGCCAGGAGGGCCAGGAGGTCCTGGACCTGGTGGAGCAGGTGCGCTCCGGCAGCAGGGAGGACCGGGAGGCCACGGCCCGGCTGCTGGACGGCCTGGACCTGCCGGCGGCGACCCGTCTGGTGCGGGCCTTCGTGGCCTACTTCCACCTGGCCAACGTGACCGAGCAGGTGCACCGGGCGCGGGCGCTGCGCTGGGGCCGCCAGCAGCACGGGGGGAAGTGGCTGGCCCGGGCCACGGCCGCCATCGCCTCCGCCGGGGTGACCACCGAGGAGCTGGGCCAGATCGCCGGGCGGGTGTCGGTGCGCCCGGTGTTCACCGCCCACCCCACCGAGGCGGCCCGGCGGACGACCCTGACCCACCTGCACCGCGTCGCCGACCTGCTCGACCTGGAGGAGGGGGCCCGCACCGACCGGCAGCTGGCGGAGGCGGTGGAGCTGCTGTGGCTCACCGACGACCTGCGGGTGGCCCAGCCGGAACCGCTCGACGAGGCCCGCAACGCCGTCTACTACTTCGATCAACTCCAGCGCCGGGTCGTGGAGGACGTCCTCGCCGAGTGGCACGCCACCCTGGCCGCGGCCGGCGTGGACAGGCAGGGGGACCCCTGGGCCATCCCCCTCCGCTTCGGGTCGTGGATCGGCGGCGACCGCGACGGCAACCCGAATGTCACCCCGGCCGTCACCAGAGAGGTGCTGCGGCTGCAGCACGAGCAGGCCGTCCGCTACGCGGCGGCGGTGATCGACGGTCTCCGCCAGCGGCTGGCCCTGTCGACCCGGCTGGCCGAGGTGTCGCCCGAGCTCGTGGCCTCCATCGGGGCCGACCTGGCCGCCCTGCCGGAGATCGACCGGCGGTACCTGAGGCTCAACGCCGAGGAGCCGTACCGGCTGAAGGCCACCTGCATCCGCCAGAAGCTGGCCCTGACCGCGGCCCGGGTGGCGGCCGGCTCGCCCCACGTGGACGGCCGGGACTACCTCGACGGCGCCGGGCTGCTCGCCGACCTGGAGGTGATGCGGGCCTCGCTGGTCGCCAACCGGGGCGACCTGATCGTGTCGGGCCTCGACGACGCCATCCGGTCGTTGTCGTGCTGGGGACTGCACCTGGCGTCGCTGGACGTGCGCGAGCACGCCGAGGCCCACCACCGGGTGCTGGCCGCCCTGTACGCCCGGCTGGGCCGGCGCTACGACCGGCTGACCCCGGAGCGGCGGCTGAAGCTGCTCGGCGAGGAGCTGGCCAACCGCCGGCCGCTGTCACCCCGGCCGCCGGCGCTGGAGCCGGCCGAGGCCCGCACGTTCGGCGCCTTCGAGGCCATCCGGGAGGCGCAGGAGACATTCGGCCCCCAGGCCGCGTCCACCTACATCGTGTCCATGACCCGCGGCGCCGACGACGTGCTGGCCGCCGCCGTGCTGGCCCGGGAGGCCGGCCTGATCGACCCGGCCGCAGCCGGAGCCGCCACGGGCGGGGCGGGCCCGGCCGCCCGGGTGGCGCTGGTCCCCCTGCTCGAGACCATCGAGGAGCTGCGCCGGGCGGCGACGGTGATGGACGACCTGTTGTCGGTGCCGGCGTACCGGGCGGTGGTGGCCGCCCGGGGCGACGAGCAGGAGGTGATGCTCGGCTACAGCGACTCCAACAAGGAGGCCGGCATCACCACCTCCCAGTGGGAGATCCACCAGGCCCAGCGGCGCATCCTGGAGGTGGCCCGCCGCCACGGGGTGCGGATCGTGTTCTTCCACGGCCGGGGCGGGACGGTGGGCCGGGGCGGCGGCCCCACCCACGACGCCATCCTGGCCCTGCCGGCCGGCAGCCTGGACGGCGCGGTGAAGGTCACCGAGCAGGGCGAGGTGATCAGCGACAAGTACGGCCTGCCCGCCCTGGCCCGGGAGAACCTGGAGCTGATGCTGGCCTCCGCCCTGGAGGCCACCGCCCTGCACTCCACCCCCCGGCTGGAGGCCGCCGACCGGGAGCGGTGGTACTCGGCCATGGATTCGTTGTCCGAGGCCGCCTTCGGCGCGTACCGCTCCCTGGTCGACCATCCCGGCTTGGCCGACTACTTCAACGCGTCCACCCCCGTCGAACAACTCGGCGCCCTCCACCTCGGCTCCCGCCCCTCCCGCCGGCCGGAGGGGGCGGCCGGCATCGCCGGGCTGCGGGCCATCCCGTGGGTGTTCGGCTGGACCCAGTCCCGCCAGATCGTTCCCGGCTGGTTCGGGGTGGGATCGGGGATCGCCGCCGCCCGGCGCGCCGGGCTGGAGCGGGAGCTGACGGGGATGCGCATCGGCTGGCGCTTTTTCTCCAACTTCCTCTCCAACGTGGAGATGACACTGGTCAAGACAGATCTGAGCATCGCCCGCCGGTACGTCGAGAGCCTGGTGCCGCCCGGGCTGCAGCACCTCTTCGACGTGATCGAGGCCGAGCACCGCCTCACCGTGGAGCAGCTGCTGTGGGTCACCGGCCAGGACGCCCTGCTGCAGCGGTCGCCGGTGCTGCGCCGCACCCTGTCGGTCCGCGACTCGTACCTGGCGCCCATCCACGACGTGCAGCTGTCTCTGCTGCGCCGGACCCGGGCGGCGCAGGAAGTCGGCGAGGAGCCCGGCGCCGACCTGCAGCGGGCGCTGCTGCTCACGGTCAACGGAATAGCCGCCGGGCTGCGCAATACGGGATGATGCTCACAGATATGTAGATCCGGAAGCAGGGGGAGGCAGACGATGTCCGAAACGCTCAGCGCC
>JAKAXG010000387.1 GCA_021827225.1 Actinomycetes bacterium
CGGGGTACATGAGGGCCAGGATGTGCTTGATCAGCACGCTCTTGCCGGTACCCGAAGGCCCGAGGATGGTGGTGACGGTCCCGTCGTAGAAGTTGAGCGACAGGCCGTCCATGACCTTCAGCCGGCCGAACGCCTTGTGGCAGTCGTCGACTTCGATGGTGAGCTCTCCGTGTGCCATTCGAATCAGTTCCCGATCGGGGCTCTGGGGTTCTGACCCCAGAACAGGAGGGTTCCGGTCACGCCGATGATGTGGACCATGATCAGGTTGACGATCATGGACTTGGCGGTGTTGCGCCCCACCCCCACGGACCCACCGCGGGACGTGTAGCCGTAGTAGCAGCCCACCAGGATGATCACCACGGTCTCGGCGAACAGCTTGGTGAAGGAGAAGAGGATGTCCAGAGGGTTCTGGAACAGCCAGTAGACCGAGAGGAAGCCGCCCGGCGAGACCGTCTTCAGCTGGATGATCGTGGCGAAGTAGCTGCCGGCGAATATGACACCGAGGCCGACGGCGTAGAGGAACGGCACGGCGATCAGGTAGCCGACCACCCGGGTGGCGACCACGAAGCTCATGGGCCGGATGCCCATCACCTCGAGGACGTCGATCTCCTCCGATATCCGCATGGAGCCGATCTCGGCCACCAGGCCGCAGCCGACCTTGGCGGAGACGATGTAGCCCCACATGTAGACGATGCACTCGCGCAGGTCGCAGTAGGCGTCGAAGATGCCCGAGTAGAGCGGGGCACCGAACTGCTTGAGGATGTAGCTCGCCTCGGTGCCGCACTCCAGGCCCATCACGAAGACCATCAGCCATATGATCAGCCCGGAGCCGAGGATCAGAAGGGCGGTCTGGCGGAACACCTCGGTCGGGTAGAGGCGGACCTTGGGGATGGTCCGGATGGCCTCCCACGAGAAGCGGCCGATCTCGCCGGTCTGCTCCAGCAGGCCCTTCAGCTTCCCCGGAACGGACGACAGGCCGACCTGCATGCTGCCGTCGCCGACGCCATCGGGCATCTCCACTTCGGGCAGCTGGTCGTAGCGGGCCGACAGCTCGGCGTAGTCGTCGGTCTGGTCGGGGGTCTCGAAGGTGGTCACCGCGGCCTACTTGATGACCTGGGTCGAGGGCGCGAAACCCAGCATGATGTTGGTGAAGGCGTAGTTGACGATCCAGATCAGGGCGAAGGAGATCACCACGGCCTGGTTGACCGCCCGGCCCACACCGGCCGGGCCGCCCTTGGCCTTGAAGCCCTTGTAGCAGCAGACCACGCCGATGATGGCCCCGAAGAGGAAGGTCTTGACCAGGCTGGACCAGTCGTCGGTGATGTTCGACTCGGTGAAGAACGACGCCACGTAGCCCGAGGCCGAGGAGCCGAGGAAGATGACCGAGGCGATGTAACCGCCCAGCACGCCCAGCACCAGGGCGAACAGGTCGAAGAAGCCGGTTATCAGGGCGGTGCCGATGACCCGGGGCACGACCAGGTGCCGTATGGGGTCCACCCCCAGCACCTCCATGGCGTCGATCTCCTCCCGGATCCGGCGGGCCCCCAGGTCGGCGGTGATGGCGGTGCCGACGACTCCGGCGATGACCATGGCGTCGATCCAGGGGGCGAACTCCCGGATGGAGGCGAACATGAAGAAGCCGCCCAGCCGGTCCGGGACTCCGAAGATGTAGAGGATGTTGCCGCCCTGGAGGCCCGGCGCCCCGAATCCGAAGCCGACCACCGAGATCACCATGGGGATCCAGCACAGCTTGATGGAGTCGTACATGATGTCGCGGACCTCGCCCCAGTAACCCCGGGGGCGGGTGACCGCCGACTTGATCACCATGCCGGCCAGGAGGCTCATCTCCCCGGCCTCGTCCACGAAACGGGAGAGGACCCCGGCCAGGGCGCCGGGCAGGCTCCGGCGGGTCGGCAGCAACGCCACCCCGCCCCCGGGCCCGTAGGCCCCCTCCTCCTCGGGCATCTCGACCCGCAGCCCGTCGAGGGTGGCCCGGGCCCGGCCCACGCTCGGCCGGTCGGTGTCGGCCTCGGCGTCGGCGTCGGCGACCACGGCCACCGAGGCGGTCCCGGGCTCCGCCTCGGGACCCGGCCCGTCGAAGAGGTTCCTCAGCACGTCGTGGACCAGCCGGTCGTTGGCCAGCTGGCGGTCCCGTCCGGGGTCGTCGGCTCCGGTGCCGGCGTCAGAGACGTCGACGTCGGCCGACCGGTTGCGGCGCCGAGGACGCCCGGGGCCCGATCCGGCCATCAGATATCCCTCCGCGTACGGGGCCCGAGGCCCCGCACCGGGGTGGGTCCGGCCGAGCCGGACAGCAGGTAGCGCATGGAAAAATCCCCCTCCAACGCCTGTAAGTGGACCGAAGGTGCTAGTTAGTATGAAAGGGCCATAGAGGCGTAACAACCGCCGAAGAGGCCATGTTGTGGCCCCCACAGGCCAGTCGGGGGACTGGCGGGGAAAGCCGCAGCGGGCCGATCGGGCAAGGCGCGCCGGCTGCAGGAGATGGCCGGCCGGGGAGGAAGTATGAGCGAAGTGACAATCCCGGCTCCGGTTCCCGGAGGGCCCGCCCCCGGCGACCACCCGGTGGTTCTGACAGTGGCGCTGGTGGACGACCACGCCCTGTTCGTCAAGGGCCTGGAGCTGCTCCTCGGTCCGGTGTCGGACCACCGCATCAAGGTGGTGGGCACCGCCTGCTCGGTGGCGGAGGGGGTCTCGCTGCTGTCACGCAGTCGGCCGGACCTGGCCCTGATCGACCTGACCCTCCCCGACCCGGGCGGCGTCGAGCTCATCCGTCAGGTGCACCGCCGGTGCCCGGAGATCCGCCTGCTGGCCCTGTCGGGCACGGAGGACCCGGCGGTGGCGGTCGAGGCCCTGGCCGCCGGGGCCCACGCATTCCTTCCCAAGTCGTCCCGCCCGGAGGAGATGCTGGCGCCGCTGCTGTCAGTGGCCCAGGGGTGGCGGGTGTGCTCCGGACCGGTGCTCGACTACCTGGTGTCGGGCTCCTACCGGCCCGAGGCCCGGCTGCTCGTCGGTCTCGACTCCGAGTGCCTGGAGCTGTGGAAGATGGTGGCCTCCGGCATGGAGATCACCGAGATCGCAGCCAAGCTGTTCGTCTCGGACCGCACGGCCAAACGCATGGTGGCCGACCTCAGGGAGCACCTCGGCGTGGCCAACCGCATCGAGATGGCCGTCCTGGCGGCCAAGGCCGGCCTGCTCGACGACCCCCAGCCGGGCCGGGCCCCCCGCCCCGCGTCCTCCCATGGTTGAGCGTCGGCCGGCGCAGCCCACCCCTCCGGTCCCCGGCCTTCCGGCGGTCGTCCGGGGCGGGTGGCAGGGCTTCGTGGTGCTGCTCTTCGGCGACCTGATCACGCTGGTGGTGGGCCGGGGCAGCGGTCTGGTCCTGTACTGGGTGGCCGCCCTGGCCTACGCGGTGGCCGGCAACCGGGCCGCGGCCGCGGCCGGCGGCTCCCTCTACATCGCCGGCCGGGACGGGGCCATGGCGGCGGCGTTCGCCTACCTGCTGACCATCCCGCTGCGCCAGGCGGCGGGTACCCCGGTGACGCTGCTCAACACCGGTGTGGCCCTGGCCGCGGCGCTGATCGTGGGGGCCCTGGCCGGGCTGATCGTGGCCCGGGCCCGGCGGTCCCTGGGCCAGGCCGACGACGACGCCTAGCGCCTCTTCGACCAGGCCGCGGGTGGCGGGTACGGAAGGCGCCCGGACGGCGCACTCCCGGAATGCGGGGGCGGCCGCCCGGGCGCTCCGGGGGGTCTGGCGGGCCCGGTCAGGGCCCGGTAGCCGACGTCAGTCTCCGAGCGGCGGTTCGAAGAGCAGCACGTCGTAGACCCGCCGGTCCAGCCGGCGGCACACCGATCCCGCCCGTCCCTGCGACATGGGTATCTCCCCGGGGGCCTCAGGCGGCCGGGGTGGCGTCCTTCTCGGCTACCAGATCGCGATAGAGGGGGAACAGCGGCTTGGCCAGCGGCACCAGCTTGAGGATCTTGTTGACCGGTCCCTTGGCCTTGACCTCGCCCTTGGCCAGGCCGACGGCCAGGTTGTAGCTGCCCCGCCAGAACCGGTCGGCCACGTCGGCGGTCATCAGCAGGGTGACGTCGGGCTCGTAGTCGGACGGGCCGGCGATGGTCTCCATCGGGTCGTGGAAGCGGACCGTGACCTCGCACTCGGGGTCGGTGTAGACGACCCGCATGGTGATGCCGGCCGCCTTCATCCTCGGCCCGACGGTGGGATCGTCGGCGGCCTTCCGGAAAATGCCGCCGATGTACCGGTCCACCTCTTCAGCCGTGGCAAAAAAACCCATGACTTCTCTCCCTCTATTTGGATCAAATGCACACCGGGCATCTGCCGGCCCATTCAACGAGTTTCGAGGTTGGCGACTTCCGGATCAACCGAAACTGGTGCCAACCTCTGTCACCTGGGTGCCAACGGTCCCGGCGCAGTTCCCGTCGAGGGGACGCCTCCGCCCGACGGCCGGTGATCCGGCCCTCCGGTCGGGCTGCCCGCACGGCACCAGCGGCAGGTCGATGCGCACCGCCAGTCCCCCGTCGGCGCGGGCCGACGCCCGGACCCGGCCGCCGAGGAGCGCCGACAGCTCGCGGACCATCCACAGACCCAGACCTGAAGATCCCCGGGAGGACCCGAAGCTGAAGCCCCGCTCGAACACGTGCTCGGCCACCTCGGGGGCCAGGCCCGGCCCCCGGTCCTTGACCGCCAGGTGGAGGGTGGGGCCGCTGGCTCCGGCCTCGACCAGCACCTCGTCGGCGGAGTGGCGGGCGGCGTTCTCGATCAGGTTGGTGAGGATCCGGCGCAGCTTCTGGGCGTCGGTGGTGACGGTACGCACCTCCTCCCCCACCGCCGTACGCAGCCGCCCGCTCCCGAGACCGGCGGCGCTGGCGGCCGCCTCGATCAGCGCCGCCAGATCCACCTCCGACAGGGCCAGCAGCCGGTCCCTGCCGCTCTCCTCGACGGTAGAGAGGTCCCGGACCTCCTCCAGCATGCGGGCCAGGTGCTCGGCGTGGCTCTGCAGTAAGGCGACGGCCGCCTCGCGGTCCCGGGCTGCGAAGTGGGGG
>JAKAXG010000388.1 GCA_021827225.1 Actinomycetes bacterium
GGGGTGGGACCAAATGCCGCAGATCGCCACGGGGGTAGCGGACCGGTGAACGTGACGGTGCTGGGCGCGGGGTCGTGGGGAACCACCGTGGCCAGCCTGGCGACGGCCCTGAACCCCACCATCCTCTGGGCCCGCAACGCCGAGGTGGCCGACGAGGTCAACGAGAACCACACCAACGGCACCTACCTCCCCTCCACCACCCTCCCCCGCCGGCTGAGGGCCACGCCGGACATGCAGGAGGCGGTGCGCGACGCCGACGTGCTCATCGTCGGGGTCCCGTCCAAGGGCTTCCGGGCCACCCTCCAGGAGGCGAGCCGGTGGGTCAGGCCCTGGATCCCGGTGGTGAGCCTCACCAAGGGCATCGAGGGCGAGACCCTGCTGCGGATGACCCAGATCATCGAAGAACTCATGCCGGGTCATCCGGCGGCCGCCCTGAGCGGGCCCAACCTGGCCCGCGAGATCATGGCCGGCCAGGCCGCGGCGAGCGTCATCGCGACCAAGGACCTGTCGGTGGCCGCCGCCCTCCAGCAGGTCCTGCAGCACAAGCTGTTCCGGATCTACCGCAACCACGACGTCATAGGCTGCGAGATCGGGGGGGCCCTGAAGAACGTGATCGCCATCGCTGCCGGCATCGGCGAGGGCCTCGGTGTCGGCGACAACACCCGCTCGGCGGTGATGACCAGGGGTTTGGCCGAGCTGACCCGCCTCGGGGTGGCCATGGGCGCCGAACCCCAGACGCTGGCCGGCCTGGCCGGCATGGGCGACCTGGTGGCCACGTGCATGAGCCCCTACAGCCGCAACCGGACGGTGGGCGAGATGCTCGGCCGGGGCAAGCTCCTCGACGAGATCCTGGCCGAGATGCACATGGTTGCCGAGGGTGTGAACACCGCCCGCATCGCCCTGACCCTGGCCGAGAGCTACGGGGTGGACCTGCCCATCTGCCAGGAGATCCACCGGGTGGTCACCGGCCAGCAGCGCCCGGTCGACGCCTACCGCGGTCTCCGGGACCCGGGTCACGAGTCCGACCCCGGATGAGCCGGGCGCCCAGGGATCGGGGAAAGGGCCCTGGGAGTCGGTAGGGTCGGCGCCGTGAGCAGCCGGTTCGCATTCCTCGACCATCCCGCTCCCCTCGCGTTCGCCCACCGGGGCGGATCCCTGGAGGCCGCGGAGAACAGCTGGACGGCCTTCCGACACGCCCACGACCTCGGCTACCACTACGTCGAAACCGACGTCCACGCCACCTGCGACGGGGTGGTCGTGACCATCCACGATCCCGACCTGGCCCGCACCAGCGAGCGCAGCGGCCTGATCAGGGAGATGACGTGGAGGGAGCTGTCGGCAGTGCGGCTGACCGGTAGCGAGGAGGCGGTGCCGCGCCTGGACGACGTGCTGGCGGCCTGGCCGGACATGCGCTGGAACATCGACGCCAAGCACGACAGCGTGGTGGGTCCGCTGATCGAGACCATCCACAGGTGCGGGGCCCTCGAGCGGGTGTGCATCACCTCCTTCAACGACCGGCGGGTCGCCCGGATCAGGCGGGCGCTGGGACCGAAGCTGTGCACCGGGATGGGACCGGCGGCCAGCACGGCCCTCCGGCTGGCCAGCATGCTCCCGGACCGGGCCAGCCGGGCGGCGGGCGCCCAGCTGAGCGCCTTCGGCGCGGCCCAGGTCCCGATCCGCCAGGGCCGGATCCCGGTGGTGGACCGGCGGTTCCTCGACGCCGCCCACCGGCTCGGCATCGACGTCCATGTCTGGACCGTTGACGATTCCGCCTCTATGGAGAAGCTTCTCGATCTGGGGGTCGACGGGCTAATGACAGATCGGCCGTCAGCACTAAAGGAGCTGCTGGTGAGAAGGGGCGCCTGGGTCTGAACTTTGGGCCATGCCCGCCCGGCGCACCCGGCCTGATTTGTGCGCATAACGGACACAGGGACTCAATAAAGATCCAGGATGCCGCGACACGCCGTTGTACTCGGCCTATCTTTGGCGTAGCGTTCGCCCACGCTCGGAGCCAGGGGGGCTCCGGACCCACACTAAAAAGAACCGAAACCGGGGGGTTGTTAATGTCCGTAGCGGAAGCTGGCCGTACGACCAGTTCGAGGGGAGGGTTGTCGGGGCTCTGGAACCGACAACTCGACGCCTACCCCGACACCGGTCCAAGGATGATGTACCTGGGGATCACCGTGCTGGCCACGGTGACCCTTTATTACGAGCTCTACGTCGCCGGGTCGGTGTCGACGCTGATCCTGGCCAGGCTGCACATGAGCTTCACCTTCTTCGTGTACACACTGGCGTTCGGGAACCTGATCGGGGCCTTCGGGTCACTCTTCGCCGGGCTCACCGACCGGCTGGGCCGGACCAACCTGGTGGTCTTCGGTCTGCTGCTGACCGGCGTGTTCGTGGCCTTCATCATCCCAGCCGCCACCGACAAGTGGGTCTTCACCGTCGAGGGATGGGTCGTGGGGGTGGTCGAAGGCATATGCCTTGTGGCCACACCGGCGCTGATCAGGGACTTCTCTCCACAGGTCGGCCGGGCCACAGCAATGGGCTTCTGGACCAGCGGTCCGGTGTTGGGGAGCCTGATCGTGGCCGTCGTTGCCACCAACACGATCGGCGCGAACCCGTCCCCCAGCTTCTGGACCCACGAGTACCACATCTGCGGCATCGCCGGCCTGGTCGTGTTCGTCATCGCCCTGTTCGGCCTCAAGGAGCTGTCTCCAGGGTTGCGGGACCAGCTGATGGTGACCATGGAGGACCGGGCCCTGATAGAGGCCAAGGCCAAGGGAATAGATGTTGAGGAGTCCCTGAAGAACCCCTGGGGCCAGCTCATCAAGCCCGACGTGGTCATCTCCGCCCTGGGCGTCTCGATCTTCCTGCTGATCTACTACACCGCCGTCGGCTTCGGTCTCATCTACCTCACCACCGTGTTCGGCTTCTCGATCAAGGACGCCAACGGCATCGGGAACTGGAACTGGGGCCTGGACTTCCTGGCCCTGATCGTCTTCGGCGTCATCTCGGACCGGCTCCGGGTGCGCAAGCCTTTCATGATAGCTGGAGGCATTGCATCGGCAATCATGCTCATCGTGTACCTCGAGCAGGCTGGTAACGCTCACGCCGGGTACTACACCATCGCCCTCATCACCGGCGGGATGGCCTTCTGCCTGGGCGTGGCGTACGTGCCGTGGATGGCCAGCTTCACCGAGACGGTCGAGGCCCGGAACCCGGCACTGACCGCCACCGGCCTGGCCATCTGGGGCTGGATCATCCGGGTGGTGGTGTTCGTCGCCTACCTGCTCCTGCCGACGGTGATCAACTCGGTCACCCCGCTGGTCAACTACGGCGGCGCGGTGCAGGCCGTGGTCAAGCAGTACCCGACCCAGGTCGCCACCCTGTCGGTGATCCATCCCAATACCCTGGCCGCCCTCAAGGCCAACCCGGGCAACACCGCTGCCATCGGACAGGCCGTGAGCCAGGTCTCCGCCGGGCTGCATGTCAGCTCCGGCCAGGCCCTGCAGAACCTGATCGCGGTGTCCAAGATGCCGGCCAGCGCCACCGCCACCCTGGCCCACGCCCCAGCTGTCGAGAAGGCGGCCAAGGACGCGCCCGGCCAGTGGAAGACGTGGTACTGGATCTGCTTCGGCGGGATGATCTTCTTCCTCTGCACCGTCCCGCTCATGCGGGGCCGGTGGTCGCCCAAGGCGGCCAAGGCCGACGAGGAAGCCCACGAGGCGATGGTCCAGGCCGAGATGGCCAAGCTGGGCATGACGGCCGGCGCCTGAGGCGCAGCCAGCCCACCCTGTTGGGGACGGGCGGGGCCGGGGCCGGATGGCCCCGGCCCCGCTTCGCGCCCAGGGGACGGTCAGCGCACCGTCCGGAAGAAGCTCCGCAACTCCTCGACGAAGATGGCCGGCTGCTCGAATGCGGCGAAGTGCCCGCCCACCGCCGGCTCGCCCCAGTGGCGGATGTCGGCGAACTGGCGCTCGGCCCACCGGCGGGAGCAGCGGAAGATCTCCTTGGGGAAGACCGACCCCCCCATGGGCACCGACACCGGGCCGAGGGGCGGGTTCTCGAACGACTCCCAGTACATGCGGGCCGACGAGGCTCCGGCCCCGTTGAGCCAGTAGAGCATGACGTTGTCCAGGATCCGGTCCGCGCCCAGCGCTGCCACCGGATCACCGCCGGTGTCGCTCCACGCCCGGAATTTTTCCAGTATCCAGGCGCACTGGCCGACGGGTGAGTCGACCAGGGCGTAGCCGAGGGTCTGGGGGCGGGTGGACTGGATCTTGGAGTAGCCCGAGTCGTGGGCCATGTACTCGCTGACCCCGGCCAGGGCCGACTGCTCCAGTTCCGTCAGCTCACCGTCGTCCGGCCCGGGGAAGCCGATGATCATGTTCAGGTGGATGCCGGCCACGTGGTCGGGGTCCTGCTGGCCGATGCTGGTGGTGACCATCGACCCCCAGTCCCCGCCCTGGGCCCCGTAGCGGTCGTAGCCCAGCCTGGCCATGAGCTGCGCCCACGCCCGGGCCGTCCGCTCCACCCCCCATCCGGGGCCGGTGGGCTTGTCGGAGAAGGCGTAGCCGGGGAGGGAGGGCACGACGACCGAGAAGGCGTCGCTGTCGTCCCCGCCGTGCGCCCCCGGGTCGGTGAGGGGGCCGATGACCTCCAGGAACTCCACGAACGAGCCGGGCCAGCCGTGGGTGAGGATCAAGGGGAAGGCATCCGGATGCGGCGACGGCACGTGGAGGAAGTGGATCCCGAGGCCGTCGATCTCCGCGCGGTAGTGGGGGAAGGAGTTCAGGTACTTCTGGCGGGCGGGCCAGTCGTAGGTCCCGGCCCAGTACCGGCACAGGTCCTGCAGGTAGCCGAGGGGAACGCCCTGCGACCAGTCGTCCACCGTGGCGGCCTCCGGCCAGCGGGTCCGGGCCAGCCGCTCGGAGAGGTCCCGGAGGTCATCGTCGGAAACCTCTATCCGGAAGGGCGTCACATCGTCGGGCATCGATCCCCCTCGTGTCGGTGTGGGAGCGGCACGGCCGTCCGAGGTCGTGCGCTGCGGTCAAGGTAGCCGTCCG
>JAKAXG010000389.1 GCA_021827225.1 Actinomycetes bacterium
TCCGCCGCCGCAGGCGGCGGGACGTGGCGGCCCGGACGGCTGCCGGCCCGTCCTGGCGGCCGTCTAGCCCAGGCGCTCGATGATGGTGGCGTTGGCCATGCCGCCGCCCTCGCACATGGTCTGCAGACCGTAGCGGCCGCCGGTGCGCTCCAGCTCGTTCAGCAGGGTGGCCATGAGCTTGGTGCCGGAGGCACCGAGCGGGTGGCCGAGGGCGATGGCCCCGCCGTTGACGTTGACCTTGTCCATGTCGGCGTGGTGCTCCTTGGCCCAGGCCAGGCACACGGGGGCGAAGGCCTCGTTGATCTCCACCAGGTCGATGTCGTCGAGGGTCAGCTTGGACCGCTCCAGGATCTTGGCGGTGGCCGGGATGGGGGCGGTCAGCATGATCTGCGGGTCGTCGCCGGCCAGCGAGAAGGCGTGGAACCGGGCCCGGGGGGTGAGGCCGAGGGCGTTGGCCTTCTCCTCGCTCATGACCAGCACGGCGGAGGCGCCGTCGGTGATCTGGGAGCTGTTGCCGGCGGTGATCTTGCCGTCCGGCTTGAACGCCGGCTTCAGCTTGCCGAGGCTCTCCACGCTCGAGTCGGGGCGGATCCCCTCGTCGGCGGTGACCATCTCGTCGGACTCGGTGACCTTGCCGGTCTCCTTGTCCTTGTGCTTGAGGGAGACCGGGACGATCTCCTTCTCGAAGCGGCCCTCAGCGGTGGCCCGGGCGGCCTTCTGGTGGCTGGAGGCCGAGAAGGCGTCGAGGTCCTCGCGGGAGAGGTTCCAGCGCTCGGCGATCATCTCGGCGCCGATGCCCTGGGGCACCAGGCCGCCCTTGGGGGCGTAGCGCTCGCCGACGGTCGGGCCGAACGGCATGCCCATACCCTGGCCGGCGCTGCCGCCCATGGGGACCAGGCTCATGACCTCCACGCCGGAGGCGATGACCACGTCGTAGGCGCCGGCGATGACGCCCTGGGCGGCGAAGTGCAGGGCCTGCTGGGAGGAGCCGCACTGGCGGTCGACGGAGGTGCCGGGGACCGACTCGGGGAAGCCGGCGGCCAGCACGGCGTTGCGGGCCACGTTGAACGCCTGGGCGCCGGTCTGCGACACGCAGCCCATGATCACGTCGTCGACCAGGGCCGGGTCCAGGTCGTTGCGGGCGATCAGGGCCTTGAGCGTCTCGGCCGCCAGGTCGACCGAGTGCCACCCGGAGAGCTTGCCGTGGCGCTTACCGCCAGCGGTCCGGACAGCGTCAACTATTACAGCAGTCGGCATTGAGGGGGCACTCCTTGTTATCTCTTTTGGTGTCCCCAAATTAGAGGCAGGGGCGTCCCTAATGACAATCGGGCGGCGGGAA
This sequence comes from Actinomycetes bacterium, assembly GCA_021827225.1. The sequence goes on from JAKAXG010000389.1 coordinate 1,340, forward strand.
GCGGTGGGGAGCCCGGGCAGAAGCGAAGGGGACGGGCGACGCCCGTCCCCTTCTCCAGAGGTTCAGATGCGGCGGGCAGCCGCCCGAGCCGCCCCTTTTTCCCAGAAGCTACTTGCTGGGGTCGGGGGTGAGCCGCAGGTAGGGGCGCAGCTCCTTGAAGCCCTGGGGGAACTTCTCCTTGGCCGCTTCGTTGTCGACGGCGTTGGAGATGATGACGTCCTCCCCGTGCTTCCAGTCGGCCGGGGTGGCCACCTGGTACTTGGAGGTCAGCTGCAGCGAGTCGAGGGCCCGCAGGATCTCCTGGAAGTTGCGGCCGGTGCTGGCCGGATAGGTGATCATCAGCTTGACCTTCTTGTCCGGGCCGATGATGAACACCGAACGCACGGTGAGGGTGTCGTTGGCGTTCGGGTGGATCATCCCGTACAGGTCGGCGACCTTGTGGTCGGGGTCGGCGATGATCGGATAGTTGACGTTGGTGTGCTGGGTCTCATTGATGTCGGAGATCCAGTTCTTGTGCGAGTCCAGCGGGTCGACGCTGACGGCGAGCACCTTGGCGTTGCGCTTGTCGAACTCGCCCTTCAGCTTGGCGACGGTGCCGAGCTCGGTGGTGCACACCGGGGTGAAGTCGGCCGGGTGTGAGAACAGCACACCCCAGCCGTCACCCAGCCACTGGTGGAAGCTGATCGTTCCCTCCGTGGTCTCAGCGGTGAAGTCGGGTGCCTCGTCTCCCAGTTGGAGTGCCATTTCATCCTCCTAGTTGCTCTATTTGGTACAACGCTACTGTGACCCGGACCGAAAGGCGACCGGGCCTATCGGGATTCAGTCGTTCTTGGCGGTCATGCCTCCGTCTACCACCAGCACCGCCCCGTTGACGTAGGACATGGCGGGCAGCACCAGCGACACGACAGCCTGGGCCACCTCCTCGGGATCGCCGTAGCGACGGAGCGGCACCATGCGCCGGGCGAACTTCTCCTTGGCCTCGTCGGGGATGGCCGCGGTCATCCCGGTGCGGATGGGACCGGGGCACACCGCGTTCACCGTCACCCCCGAGGCGCCCAGCTCCACCGCCAGGGCCCGGGTCAGGCCGATGACGCCGTGCTTGGCGGCCACGTAGGGGCTGTTGTAGCGGCTGGCGCCGATGCCCTCGGTGGAGGCGATGTTGACGATCCGCTTCACCGTGGGCAGGCAGGCCCGGGCCAGGCGCTGGTGGGCGGTGAGGTTCACCGCCAGGGTCCGCTGCCAGGCCTCCTCGTAGGCCTCGTCGTCGCCTTCCACCACGGCCGGCAGGGCGATGCCGGCGTTGTTGATCAAGATGTCCACCGGGCCGAGGGCGGCGTTGATGTCGGCGACGGTGCGTTTGACGGCGTCGGGGTCGGACACGTCGAGGATCCAGGCCCGGGCCGCCGGCTCTCCGTGCTCGCTGCGGATGCGCTCGGCGGTGGCGGCGACGGAGTCGTTGATGTCCAGGCAGGCCACCCGGGCGCCCTCGTCGGCCAGGAGGAACGCCTCCGCCCGGCCCATCCCCGACGCCGCCCCGGTGACGACGGCGACCTGGCCAGCGATGGAGCGCGACAGTGCGGAGAGGCGGGGCATGGGGTAAGTCTGCCGCGCTACGCGGCGCGATGGGGCGGGAGGGTGCCGGCGGCAGCGCCGTCCCGTGCGGGCCGGGCGGGTCAGTCGGCGGGCGCCCAGGCCAGGTGGTCCTGGCGGAGCCGCTCGAGGATCCGCAGCCGCATCTCCCGGGAGGCCTTGAAGTGCTGCCCGGGTCCGGTCCGGGCCATCACCCTCAGGGTGGCGCCGGCCTCGGTGGCGGCCGCCACCCCGGCGAAGGCGGGCTCGCCCACGAACGTCTCCGTCCATTCCGGCTCGAGCGCCAGGGCCCGCGCCGCCTCCTCGGCGGCCCGGCCGGCCGCCTGCAGGTCGGTCCCGAGCGGGACCACCACGTCGACGACCGCCTCGCTCTCGGTCTCGGTGTTGTTGCCGACGGTGCGGATGTCGCCGTTGGGGACGTAGACGATCCCCCCTTCCAGCGAGCGCACCCGGGTCACCCGCAGGTTGACGCTCTCGACCGTGCCCGACGAGGCGGTGGCGCCGGTGCCGATCACGATGTGGTCACCCACCCCGTACTGGTCCTCGATGAGGATGAGCGCCCCGGAGAGGAAGTCCTTGATCAGGCTCTGGGCCCCGAAGCCGACGGCGGCGCCGACGACGGTGGCGGTGGCCACGAACGGGGCCAGGTTGATGGCCAGCTGGCCGAGGATGGTGAGCAGTGCCACCACCCAGATGACCACCCTCAGGATGGAGGCGAACACCCCGCTGAGGGTGCGGACCCGGTCGGCGCCGCGGGGGGTGGTCTTGACCAGCGGTGACACCAGCCGGAGGGCCCCCACCGCCCGCCGGGCGATGCGGTTGACCAGGCGGGAGAGCACCACGGCGATCACCAGGATCAGGAGGATCCGCACCGGGCCGGCCAGGTACACCTGGAGGGCGTGGGCCCGGCTGTCGGAGAACCCCAGGTTCACGAAGATCTGGTGGATGACACCCCGGTCGGTGACGGCGGGGGTGGTGGAGGTGGCGGCGGCGATGGTCCTCGCGATCATCGACCGCAGAGACTACGGGCAGCCGCTTGGCGCAACCGGCCGGGCTTGGGTAGCATGAGAAGCCGTGCCAGCGGGCCGCGTCGGCTGACGCGTGTCTACTTCGCCCGGGAGTACCGGCGACCGGTAGCGCGGCCGGGACCGAGGAGGCGATGAGTGAAGAGAACCTACCAACCGAACAACCGCAAGCGGGCCAAGCGCCACGGCTTCCGTCACCGTATGGCGACGCGGGCCGGACGGGCCATCCTGAAGGCACGTCGCCTGAAGGGTCGCCAGCGCCTGTCGGCCTGATCTGGCGGATCGACCGACGCGACACCTTCGAGGCTCTCCGCCGTGGCCGTCGTCGCCGCTCGGGACCCATCTCGGTCTCCTGGATCGAAGGTGACCCCGCCGAGCCACCCCGGGTGGGTTACACCATCGGCCGGCGGGTGGGCCCCGCCGTGGTGCGCAACCGCGTGCGCAGGCGGCTGCGCATGGTGATGCGCGAGGCCTCCCCCGGGCTGCGCCCCGGCGCCTACCTGGTCGGGGTCGCCCCTGCCGCGGCTCACCTCACTTACGCCCAGCTGAAGGCTGTAGTGACCGAAGCTCTGAAAGACTTCCGTCTCGCATGATGACTGGTGTCCGGCCCTCCGCCGACCATCGGCCGCCCGGTCAGGACCGGGGTCGGTCGGTGGTCGCCACCGCGCTCATCGCCGTTTTCCGGGCCTATCAGGTGGCCCGTTCCGGTCGGGTCTCGCCGTGCCGGTTCACCCCCACCTGCTCGCAGTACGCCATAGAAGCTGTCGACCGCCACGGCGCCGGACGAGGCGTCCGTCTGGCGGTGCGTCGCCTGGGCCGCTGCCGGCCCGGCGGCCCGAGCGGCTACGACCCCATACCGGAATGAGAACTCAGTGATGACCCACCTAGCCGCCCTGGCGCACAGCGCACTGGTGCAAGCCGGTTCGACCACGTCGACGACCGCGGCCTCCAACAACCCCGGGGGGGTCGGCGGGATCCTGGCCCCCATCGCCAAGCCGATCGCCGGGCTGCTCGGCGCCATCTACGCGGTCGTCCCCAACTACGGGGTGGCGATCATGATCCTCAGCGTCATCTGGATGATCATCATCTCGCCGCTGACGCTGAAGAGCAC
>JAKAXG010000390.1 GCA_021827225.1 Actinomycetes bacterium
GGTACCGGGCGGGCCGGGGGACGGCGGGTGGCCGCCTGCTCGTTGAGCACGGCCAGCGCCGCCCGGGCGTCGATCCCGGTGTAGGCGTCCCCGCCGAGGGCCCGGGCGTGCTCCGCCCCCTCCACCGCCGCCCCGCCCAGTAGCACCGGGGCCGTCACCCCGGCGGCCCGGAGGGCCGAGACGGCGGCGGCCAGGTCCTCGTCGCGCCCGGTGATGGTGGCACCGATCATGACGGCCACCAGCCGGCTGGCCTCGGTGGCGGACTGCACGAACGACTCGACGGGCGTGTCCGCGCCCAGATCCAGCACCTGGAAGCCGTCGCTGCGGACCACGTCGGCCAGCATGGCGCTCGGCAGGGCGTGACGGTCGTGGGCCACCACCCCCAGCACCACCGTGCCGCGGGGTCGTCCCCGGCGGGCGAACAGCGGCCCCAGGCGGCCGACGATCCGGGTGGCGGTGGCCGACGCCCGGTGCTCCCCCGCCACCTGCAGGCCGCCCGCCTCCCACTCGTCGCCCACCGCCTGCAGCACCGGCGCCAGGAGGTCGACGTATATGGCCGTCGGCTCGGTCCCCGCGGCCAACGCCGCCTGGATGGTGGCCCACGACCCGGCCTCGTCGCCGGCCACCAGGCGGCTCATCAGCTGCTGGCGGACCCGGGTCGGTCCGCTGCCCCGGCGGGGGGCGCCCCCCCGCCGGCGGGGCGAGCGCAGATCGTCCACGTCGGCCACCTTCACCATCCACCTGGCCCCCAGCTGCCGGGCAGGCAGCGTCCCGGTCCGCACGTAGCGGTAGGCGGTCATGTAGTGCACGCCGAGTCGCGACGCGGCCTCCTGCAGGGTGATCTCGTCGGCGTCGACCACGGCAGTTATTTAACAGTAAGGAGGACGGGGCATGGGTGAGATTGGCCGGAAGGGGGCCGCCGGCGGGCACGGCCGGGATCGCAGGTCTCCGACCCGGCCACCCGGCGGTAAAGTCGGAAGTCCAACCATATGCCACCTAGCCACCGAGAGGGAGGCCCCCCTAATGCCCGGATCGGTCATCGTCGCCGGCGCCCGCACCCCCATAGGCAAGTTGTCAGGGGCCCTGGCTGGCTTCTCCGCCGCCCAGCTCGGGTCGTTCGCCATCAAGGCGGCGCTCGAGCGGGCCCACACCGCTCCCGACCAGGTCGACTACGTCATCATGGGCCAGGTGCTGCTCGCCGGCGCCGGGCAGGTACCGGCCCGCCAGGCGGCCACCGCGGCCGGGATCCCGATGAGCACCCCGGCCACGGTCGTCAACAAGGTGTGCCTCTCGGGCCTGAACGCCATCTACCAGGCCGACCTGATGATCCAGGCCGGTGACGCCGAGATCGTGGTGGCCGGCGGCATGGAGTCCATGACCAACGCCCCCCACCTCCTCCTCGGGGCCCGCCAGGGCTACCGGCTGGGCGGCACCGAGGTCCGCGACGCCCTCATGTACGACGGCCTGGAGGACGCCCGCAGCCACGAGGCCATGGGCAAGGACAGCGAGAACTTCATGCCGCAGTTCCCGGCCGTCACCCGGGACCGGCAGGACGCCTTCGCCGCCGAGTCGCACGAGCGGGCCGCCCGGGCCACCAAGGAGGGGATCCTGGCCGAGGAGATCGTGGTGGTCGAGGTCCCCCAGCGCCGGGGTGACCCCATCGTGGTCGGCGAGGACGAGGGCATCCGCCCCGGCACCACCGTCGACTCCCTGGCCAAGCTCAAGCCGGCGTTCGCCGCCGGCGGGTCGATCACCGCCGGCAACGCCTCCCAGATCTCCGACGGGGCGTCCGCGGTGGTCGTCATGTCGGAGGCGGCGGCCGCCCGCTGCGGGGTGGAGCCGCTCGGCCGGGTCGTCAGCTACGGCATGGTCGCCGGCCCCGACACCTGCCTCATGACCCAGCCGTCCCGCTCCACCGTCAAGGCGCTGGCGAAGGCCGACATCCCGGTCAAAGACGTGAGCCTGTTCGAGTTCAACGAGGCCTTCGCCGCCGTCGCCCTGGCGTCGATCGACGACCTGGGCCTGTCGGCTGACATCGTCAACCCCAACGGCGGCGCCGTGGCCCTCGGCCATCCCATCGGCGCCTCCGGCAACCGCCTGGCGCTGACGCTGCTGCACGAGCTGCGCCGGCGGGGCGGCGGCATCGGCGTGGCCGCCCTGTGCGGAGGCGGCGGCCAGGGCGACGCCCTGGTCGTGCGGGTCGGCTGATCTTGCGGGTCGCGGTCATCGGCGCCGGCGGTCTCGGCGCCGTCCTGGCCGACGCCGCCGCCGGGGCCGGCCACGCCGTCGAGCTCTGCGTCCGCACCCCCATCGACCGCCTGGTGTTGGTGCGCGACGGCGAGGAGCTGGTGCCGGCGGTGCGGGTGCTGACCGCCCCGGCCGGGGTGGAGGCCCCCGCCGACGTTGTGTTCCTCACGGTCAAGGCGACCGACACCGCGGGCGCCGCCGGCTGGTTGACCGCCCTGGTCGGTCCGTCCACCCTGGTGGTGGTGGTCCAGAACGGGCTGGACCACGCCGCCCGGCTGGCCCCCTACGTCCCGGCCGGCACGGCGATCGCCCCCTGCCTGGCCTACCTGGCCGCGGAACGGCTCGGGGACGGCCGGGTCCGCCACCTGGCCGGGAACCTCCTGATGGTGCCGGCCGACGCCGCCCCCCGCGTGGCGGAGGCGGTGGAGGCCGGGGGGATGAAGGTGCGCGGCGCCGACGACATGCTCACGGCGGCGTGGCGCAAGCTCCTCGGCAACCTGGTGGCCAATCCCATCACCGCCCTCACCCTGCGCCGGATCGACGTGATGAAAGATCCGGGCATAGCCGACCTGGCCCGCGGCCTCCTGACCGAGGCGGTGGCGGTGGGAGCGGCCGAGGGGGCCCTGTTCCCGCCTGACGAGGTCGAGCGCATCGTCGAGGGCACCGCCCGCTACGGCCCCGAGACCGGCAGCTCCATGCTCTACGACCGCCTGGCCGGACGCCCGCTCGAGCACCGGTACCTGACCGGGGAGGTGGTGCGCCGGGGCGCGGCCCACGGCATCCCCACCCCTCTCAACTCGGCTCTGCTGGCTCTCCTCGACGCCCTCGACCGGGGCCGGTCGTCCGGCTCCGCCGAGCGGGCCTAGCCGCCCACCGCCCGGCGGCCTTCGAGCGCCCGCCCCAGGGTGATCTCGTCGGCGTACTCGAGGTCACCGCCCACCGGCAGGCCACTGGCCAGCTGGGTGACCTTGACCGGCAGGTCCTTCAGCAGCGAGGTCAGGTAGAGGGCGGTGGCGTCGCCCTCGATGTTGGGGTTGGTGCAGAGGATGAGCTCCTCGATGCCCTCCGTCCCGAGGCGGGCCAGCAACTCGCGGATGCGTAGTTTGTCCGGGCCGATCCCGTCGATGGGGCTGATGGCGCCCTGCAGGACGTGGTAGCGCCCCCGGAACTCCCTCGTCTTCTCGATGGCGATCACGTCGCGGGGCTCCTCCACCACGCACACCACCGTGGCGTCGCGCCGCTCGTCTCGGCAGATGTCGCACTCGACCGGCGGGGCGTCGTCCTCGCCGGGCTGGGCGGCGGGCGGCGCCGCGGGGAGGGCGTCGGCCGGCGACTCGGCGATGTTGAAGCAGCGCCGGCACCACGAGACCCTCTCCTTGACGACGGTGATGGCCCGGGCCAACCGGTTGGCGTCGTCGGGGGACAGCTTCAGGATGTGGAACGCGATCCGCTGGGCCGACTTCGGGCCGATGCCCGGTAGCCGCCCGAACTCGTCGATCAGGTCCTGGACTGCGTTGGCGTACATCCGGGTCCGAGACTACGGCCTACCGGGCGGCGTCACGCGGCAGTCTCACTGGCTTCACTGGCCGAGCAGGCCGCCCAGACCTCCCTCGAGCCCCGGCAGGCCGGGCAGGCCCCCGAGACCGGCGGACCCGAGAGCGCTGGAGGCCAGGTTGCTGGCCTTCTCCAGGCCGTCCCGGACGGCGGCCAGCACCAGGTCCTGCAGCATCTCGACGTCCTCGGGGTCGACGACCTTGGGGTCGATCACGACCTCCTGGAAGTCGAGCGCCCCGGTGACCTTCACCCGGACCGCCCCTCCCCCCGCCGTTCCCTCGACGACCTGGGCGGCCGCCGACTCCTGGGCCTGCTGCAGGTTCTGCTGCACCTGTCCCAGCTGGGACAGCAGGGAACCGATGTCGAACCCGGCGCCTTCTTCGCTGCTCACGGCTCCACCTCCTCCGCGCCCGGAAAGGCCTCCAGAAGGCGCTGCTCAGGTGAGACTACCGCCGTCGGCGCCTCTTCCATCTGCGCCCAGTCGTAGTCGGAGGGATCCTCCGGGGGTTCCTCGTAACCGGGCGCCGGGTCACCCCGGCGCTCCTCTCCTCGTCGTCCGCCGCCCGGGGCCCGGCCGGCCCCGGAGTCGTCGTCCAGCACCAGCTTCAGCGGGACGGGACGGCCGAAATGGGCGGCCAGCGCCGCCTCCACCTCCGGCCGGTTCGGCTCCGCCCGGGTCAGGAGGCCCCGGTCGGGCACGGCGTAGACGGCGGCGCCCGCCTCCGACGGCAGGAACCGCCCGGTGGCCACGTAGACCTTCACCGCCGGGCGCAGCCCGGGCAGTATCCGGTCGCCCCACGCCACGGTCAGCTCCTCCCGGGAGGGGATGGTCCCGCCCGGCGCCGGGCTCGTCGCGGTCGGGGCCGGGGCCGGGCTCGTCGCGGCGGGGGCCGGGGCTGGGCTCGTCGGGGCCGGGGCCGGGCTGGTCGTGGCCGGGGCCGGGTTCGGGGCCGGGGCCGGGTTCGGGGCCGGTCGCTGCGGGCGGCGGTCGGGCGCTCCCCGGCCGGGCAGGGGCGGCGGCGGTCCCAGCGATGTCGGTGCTGCCGCCGGCGCTGCGCCAGCCGGAGCCTGCCGGGCGGCGGGGCGGGGGACGGCGGTGCCCTGCGACCGGCAGACGCGGGGGACGCTCTTTGCCGGTCGCAAGGATCGAGCCCGCTTCCTCCCGATAAGGGACACCGTCGGCCTGGACGAGGACGCTGCCGTGGGCGTTTGCGTGCGGCTGCTCCATGGCGGCCATATCCTCTGCGCGCGTGATGAC
>JAKAXG010000391.1 GCA_021827225.1 Actinomycetes bacterium
GCGCACGCGGGGCGGCGGGCGGGGCTCAGCCGACCGCGGCCCGGTCGCCGGTGGGCTGCTCCTCGTAGATGCTGAGCACGGTCTGGGAGGTGGTGAGCAGGATGATGCCGGCGCAGGCCACCGCGGCGGCCGCCAGCTCCAGGGCGAACTGCGTCTCGGTCAGGCGGACCTGCTCGCCGAGCACCACGTCGCCGATGACCACCGCCACCAGCGGCTCGAGGACCCCGACGAAGGGCATGGAGTAGGCCAGCGGCCCGGCCTGGTAGGCGGACTGGGACACCACCAGGGCGGCGATGCCCACGGCGATCGCCGCGTACACCTGCCAGGTCACGAACGCCCGGCCCAGGTTGATGCTGAGCAGGTGGGTCACCGCCTTGGTCAGCACCGACAGGATCCCGAAGGCCAGCCCGGCCGCCGAGCCGAGGAACATGGCCCGGGTGGGCCCCCGGCGGGCGCCGCCGACGACCACGGCGAGGGCGGCCACCGCCACCACCGGCACCAGGGAGGCCACCCAGTCGGTGGTGGGCGGGTTCTGGATGCCCTTGCCCGGCTGGGCGGACAGCAGGAAGATCGTGACCCCGCTCACCACGGCCAGGATCCCCGCCCACTCCCGGTACCCGGCCCGCCGGCAGCGGCGGAAGATCCCGAACGGGATGGCGAAGGCCAGCTCCAGCACCACGATGGGCTGGACCACCGCCACCGGCCCGAACGCCAGGGCCACCGCCTGCAGCCCGAACCCGGCGAGCATGGACAGCCCGCCCAGCAGCCACTTCGGGCGGTGCAGCAGGTCCAGCAGCAGCCCCACGTGCAGGGACTTCTCGGCGGAGACGGTCTGGGTCGACTCCTGCTGCATCACGGCCGCGAACGCAAAGCTGACCGCCGCCAGAAGGGCGCACAGGATCGACGTTCCGTACCGCATGGCCAGCCTCAGGCTACCGGCCCACCCCGTGGTTTTCTCCTATCGGCTCGGGGCCTCCGGCGGCCAGATTCCGGCCTGCCGGTAGAATCGGGAACTCCCCGCTATGAGCACCGCCACCGCCTCAGTAGAACGCGCCTCCGAGCAGGCTTCCCGCCGCCGGACCTTCGCCATCATCAGCCACCCCGACGCCGGCAAGACCACCCTCACCGAGAAGTTCCTGCTCTACGCCGGGGCCGTGCAGGAAGCAGGAGCGGTCAAAGCACGGGCCGGGCGGCGGCGGGCCACCTCTGACTGGATGGCCCTCGAGCAGGAGCGGGGCATCTCCATCAGCTCCACCGTCCTTCAATTCCCCTACCGGGACTGCACGGTCAACCTGCTCGACACCCCCGGCCACCGGGACTTCTCCGAGGACACCTACCGGGTGCTGACGGCCGCCGACGCCGCCATCATGGTCCTCGACGTGGCCAAGGGCATCGAGCCGCAGACCCTCAAGCTGTTCGAGGTCTGCCACGCCCGCCAGCTTCCGGTCATCACCTTTTTGAACAAGTGCGACCGGCCCGGCCGCACCCCGCTCGAGCTGCTCGACGAGATCGAGGACCAGATCGGCCTGGTCCCCACCCCCGTCACCTGGCCGGTTGGCGATCCCGGGGTGTTCCACGGGGTGATCGACCGGCGCGACGGCGGCTTCGTCGGCTTCGAGCGGGCCGGGCGGGGCGGCTCGGCGGAGGCCCACGAATACCGGCTGTCCGGCGACGAGGCGGCGGCGCAGTTCGGGCCGGACTGGGAGCGGGCGGTGGAGGAGGCCGCCCTGCTGGAGGAGATCGGGGCCACCCTCTCGCCCGAGACGTTCCTGGCCGGCATCTCGAGCCCCCTCTTCGTCGGCTCGGCGCTGACCAACTTCGGGGTCCGTCACCTGCTCGACGCCATCATCGACCTGGCCCCCGGGCCGTCGCCGGTGGAGGACGCCGAGGGCCGGATGCGGGCCCTCGACCAGCCGTTCTCCGGGTTCGTGTTCAAGATCCAGGCCAACATGAACCCCGCCCATCGCGACCACGTCGCCTTCGTGCGGGTGTGCTCGGGGCACTTCGAGCGGGGCATGGTCCTCACCCACGGCCCCAGCGGCAAGCCGTTCGCCACCAAGTACGCGGCGTCGGTGTTCGGCTCCGAACGCGACACCATCGACGAGGCCTGGCCCGGCGACGTGATCGGCCTGGTCAACGCCAGCGGCCTGCGGGTCGGCGACAGCCTCTACGCCGGCACCCAGCCGGTCACCTACCCGCCCATCCCGGCGTTCCCGCCGGAGCTGATCGCCACCGCCCACCCCCGGGACCTGTCGCGCTCCAAGCAGTTCAAGCGGGGCCTGGCCCAGATGGAACAGGAGGGGGTGGTCCAGATCCTCCAGCGCGGCGACGACCCCACCCCGGTGCTGGCCGCCGTCGGCGTCATGCAGTTCGACGTGCTGGCGCATCGCATGGAGCACGAGTTCGGGGCGGCCATCTCGTTGTCGGGGCCGCACGAGCGGACCGTCCGGCGCACCGACGCGGTCACCGCCGACGCCCTGGCCGGCATCGGCGGGGTGGAGGTGCTGCACCGCAGCGACGGCGTCCTGCTGGCCGTGTTCCAGAGCCCCTACTGGCTGGCCCGGGTGCAGTCCGACCACCCGGACTGGACGCTGGAACAGATCGTGACCACTTAGAGCGCGCCCTTTCCTGCGAGACTGACGTCATGGCGACCGTGACCCGGCCCGCTCCGGCAGGGCGGCGCTCGCCGGCCCACCGCGCCTCGGGTCGTGACTACTGGAGCCTCGCCCTGCGGGCCGTCCTCGTACTGGGCTGGGCCCTGCGCATCCGCCAGTACGCCTTCCGGCGGTCGCTGTGGGACGACGAGGCGTCGATCGCCCTCAACATCACCCACCGGGGCTACCTGTCGCTCACCCACCCGCTGAACATCCTGCAGGGGGCGCCGTTCGGCTGGCTGTGGCTGGAACGGGCCTGCTACCAGGTGTTCGGCAACGGCGAGTACCAGCTGCGCCTGCCGGCGCTGGCCGGCGGCCTGCTGCTGGTGTGGTGGACCTTCTGCCTGGTCCGCCGGCACCTGAGCGGCCCGGCCGGGGTGGTGGCCCTCCTCCTGGTGGCCGTCTCGCCGTCGCTGGTGTACTTCGCCAGCGAGGTGAAGCCCTACGGGGTGGACGCCGCCGCGGCGGTGGGGCTGCTGGTGGTCGCCTCGCGCGTCGACCGCTCCACCGTGCGGGGGGCCCTGCTGTTCGGCGCGGCGTCGGCCGTGGCCATCCTGTTCAGCTTCCCCAGCCTGTACGTCTCGGCGGCCGTGTACGCGGTGGCCGCCATCCAGGCGCTGCGGCGGCGGCACCTGCGGCTGCTGGGGGCGTGGGTCGCCGGCGGGGTGGCGTGCCTGGCGCTGTTCGGCCTGCAGTACCTGCGGGCCCTGGAGCCCACCGCCCACAGCGCGGCGATGAAGTCGTACTGGGCGGCCGGTTATCCCCCCAGGCCGCTCACCGTCTCCGGGTTCGTGACCTGGCTGGCCCGTGACGGCTTCGCCGTGGGCCGCTACCCCGTCAACGCCACCGTCCCGGTGCTGGCCCTGGTCGCCCTGGTGGCCGGGCTGGTCGCCCTGCGGCGCCGGGGGCGGGGCACCGGCACCGCCTGGCTGGCCGGGGTGGTGGCGCTAATCGTGGGGTTCGTGGTGGTCGGGGCGGTCCTCGCCGTGTACCCCATGCGGGACCGGATGGTGCTGTTCGCCCTGCCGCTGGTGATGGTCGGCGCCGCCGCCTCCATCGACGGCCTGCGCCGGCCGGCCCTGCGGGCCGTCGCCGCCGTGGCCGTGATCGCCGCCTGGGCCGGCATCCTGCCCCGGGCCGCCGTCGCGGTGGCCGCTCCGTACAACCACACCGAGTTCCGGGCCGCCCTCGTCTACGCCCACGACCACGAACGGCCCGGCGACCGGATCTGGGCCGACGTGTGGGCCAACTCGCTCTACGCCTACTACGGGCCGCTGCTGCACATCCCCATCCAGGCCCACTTCCAGCTGACCCCCTCGGCCTGCGCCCAGCCGCCGGATGGGCGGTCGGGGCCGTACGGCCTGTCGGGTCTCGTGCCCGGCACCCGGGTGTGGGTCATCTTCGCCACCCCACCCGACGTCGGCATCGACATCCCCCTCTACCTGCACGCCTTCAGTCAGCTGGGCCGCCTCGACCTGTGGAAGCCGACCTCGGTGGGCGCCGGCGTGGCCAGCTTCACCGTCGCCGCCCACCCGCCGGCCCGGATCACCTCGCCGATCGGCTGCCTGCGGCTGACCCCGCCGGCGGCGTTCGACTGACCGGCCGGCCGGCTGGTCCTCGTCTGGGGGGCGGGCGGCTGGTCCTCGTCCGGCCGGCGACCCGCTCCGGCGGCTACCCGGGCGGCGGAGCCTCCCCCAGGGCCTCCACCAGCCGGCGCACCAGGGCCGCCCACCGGGCCGGGTCGGGGTCGGCCAGCCCGGCCGTCTTCAGGTTCAGGTAGCCGATACCCACGCTCATGCAGAACCGGGCCACCACGTCGGGGTCCCAGCCCTCGGCGACGTCACCGTCGGCCCGGGCCCGGTCCACGAGGCGGGCCAGCTCGTGTTCCATCGCCCCCAGCGCCGACGCCACCCGGTCCGCCACCTCCCCCTCGCGCCGGCCGGCGCTGAACATCTCCACCACCAGCTGCCTCTGCGTCGGCTGCGGGTCCGAGACCATCCGGCGGGCCATCAGCACCAGGCGGCTGACCGCGCTCAGCCCGGCCCTCCGGGCCGCCTCCATGTCGGCCACGGCCTGCCCCGACCCCCGCTCGATGGTCTGCAGCAGCAGCTCGGCCTTGTCCCGGAAGTTGGCGTAGATGGCCCCCGTGGTGAGGCCGGCCCGGCGGGCCACCAGGGCGACGGTGGTCCCCTCGTAGCCCCGCTCGCAGAACACCTCGGCGGCGGCGTCGAGCAGCCGGTCCCGGCTGGTGCCCCCACGCACCTCCGGCGGATCGGCTTCGGCCACGCCCGAAGTATGCCCCGCCCCCGCCCGCCGGCGGGGGACCGCCCGCCGCTTCCTCCCTGCTGGGCGTGCCGCAACGCGCCACGATCTTGTCCCGGCTCGAGATCCTGTCCCAAACTC
>JAKAXG010000392.1 GCA_021827225.1 Actinomycetes bacterium
GCGGCGACCCGGGCCGGCTGGTCCACCTGCAGGTAGTGGTTGGCCCCGGGAACGAGGTAGAGGAGGTTCCGGCCGGGCTTGACCATCAGGTATTCGTTCCAGACGGCCGTTGCCACCCGGGGCGGCGAGACGGTGTCGAGAAGTCCCCAGATCAGAGTTGTGGGCACATCTGAAGCGGCAAGCCGCCCGAGCCAGTCGCGCTCGTGCTGAGCGCGTTCGACGAGGTACTGGATGGTTTCGTGGAGGACCTTGATGCCGTCGTTGTGGGCGAAGGTGGTGGTGAGCGCCGCGACGTCCGGGTGATCGGGCGGTCGGGGCGGCGAGAAGGTCATCTCCCCCATGCCGGCGGCGAGCATCTCAGGGGTGAGAACGTCCAGCAGCGCCGGCCCGGTCGTGGCATCGAGCACCTGCCGCTGGAAGTCGGTGAGATTCGACAGGGGAAGGAAGATGTTGCCGTTGGTCAGGACCAGATGCTCGACCACCGGGTGACCGGAATGGTCGGGGCTCCGGTGGGTTGCGAGCACGTAGTTGAGGGCGACGCTCGACCCCCGGTCGTGGCCGAGGACCACCAGTGAATCGGCCCCGACGATGTCGCGGATGTAGTAGTCGAGAAGCTCAGCGTCGCGTCCCAGGCTGTAGCCCCAGCCCACTGGTTTGTCCGAATATCCGTAGCCTGGAAAGTCCAGCGCGCAGACCCGGTAGTGCTCCTCGAGCAGGCCCACGAGCTCGAACCAGTCGATGCTGCACGTCGGGAAGCCATGGACCAGCAGGAGCACCGGGCGATCGGTCCGGCCGGCCTCCACATGGAAGATCGCCACTTCGTCGCCCCCGTCGTCACGTGGTGCCCACCGGAAGTAGGAGCCTCGGGCCCGCCAGGCGGCAGATCGCTCGTCAACGCCCATCATGGTTGCCTCCAAAGTGTCTCGCGGTGGCAGCGGGGTTGCTGCCGGGACAATTCATGCCGAACACGCCCGGACGGGAACCGGCTGGCGGCGATCCCCACGCCCGGGTGCTCTCGTGGGCCGGTGCCTCGACGCCTCCGACGTCGCCGGCACGGCGCGCGAGTCCCTGCTGCCGGCCCCTAGCGAAAAGTCCAAGCCGCCCAGACGGCCACCAACGAAGCAGCCGTTGGAGCGACGAAGAAGGGCCAGTGCTCGCCACGCAGGGGGAACTTCTTGATCGTGCCGTCGCGAACATTCATCCATAGGAAGAAGATGGCGGCGAGTGCGAAGAACCCCATGAAACAGAGGTCCAATATCAACGCTCCCGACAGCGACGATCGGCGGTTGGAGAGACCGATTGGGAGTCCAATGGTCATGCTGAAGCCGCTGGCCATCCTGGCCGCCGCCCTGCGGTATAAGGCCCTGTAAGTAGTCGCAGGGAATTGCGGAAGAGTTCCCCTCATCGGCTCATCGTGCGGCGCGGGCCCGAGGGTATGGGCCGCTCCGGGTGCGCCATGGTCACCCTCTGTCCAGCCCTGGCTATCCACCTGCTTGATATCGGCAGCGTCAGGCCGGTTATTGAAGATCCGGTCCGCCAAGAAGCTCGGGGAAGCTGTTCACAATGTCCCTGAGGCCGTTACCTCAGAAGGCCCTCGTGATGCGTTGCTCAGCGGTTCTGATTCCCCGTGATGCAGACTTCCGGGATGGAGCAGCGGATCAGTCTCATAACGCTCGGCGTGTCCGACCTCCGGCGGGCCCGCCAGTTCTACGAGGCGATTGGATGGACCGGGGCCCAGCAGCCTGACGACGAGGTCTGCTTCTTCCAGGCTGGAGGGCTGGTATTCGGCCTGTGGACGGCCCTGGGAGGCCACGGGGCCCCGGGCATCGAGCTCGCTCACAATGTCCGATCGCCCGAGGCGGTCACCGCCGTGCTGAATGAGGCCGCTGGGGCAGGGGGGTCGATAATCCGCCACGCGGCGATCGCCGACTGGGGAGGAACGACCGGAGCGTTCGCGGATCCGGACGGCTACGTGTGGGAGGTGGCCCACAATCCCGGGTGGACGGTCGCGGCGGACGGCTCCGTCACGATCTGAACCATCGCCGGACGCCCACGCCGTGAGGGGGTGACCTCGCCCCAGCAGGCAAATGACCCCGTCCAACCGTCCACATCCCTTCCCGGGGGGCCGGGCCGGTCGTAGCATCGGCACGTGGGAGCGAGTGCTGGCGAGGTGCTCTCCCGGGAGCACGATCGACTCAACGAGGCCTTCGACCGGATACGGGACGAGCACGCCGATCGCGTCGCCGCCTGGCACACCGCGGTCAAGCTGATGACCACCCACGTCGCCGTGGAGCGCACCTTCCTCTACCCGGTGGTGAGGAAGCGCCACCTGGGAGCACCCGGTCTGGACCGGCAGCTGCAACACGACTACAGCAGGCTCGAGCACCTGCTGGTGCTGACCGAGCGGCGCAAGATCAACTCCCCTGACATGGTGGATCTGGTCACCGAGCTTCTCGACGTGTTCGAGGCCCACGTGGATCGCTGCGCCACCGCGCTCATCCCGGCCATGGACAAGACCCTGAGCCTCGCCGAGATGGAGGAGCTCGGTCTCGAGATGGCCGGAGCGGAGAACGTCATCCTCAGCCACCCGCATCCGCACCTGCTGGCTCTGGGCCCGGTGTACCCGCTGACCACCCGCATGGCCTCCCGGTGGGATCGCTGGCGCGACCGCACGGTGCGCAACCAGTAGGGAGGTTGTCGCCGCCTCGGGTGGTGGGGCCCCGGGCCGGTCGGCCGGCAATCGGAAGGTCAGTCAGCCGGCTTGGCGTAGTCCGCGAAGCCCTGCCAGTCGATGAACACGCACGGCTCGTCCCCGACGATCCAGGCGTCGTGACCGGGAGGGATGACGGCGAAATCACCCGGCCCGAACTCGGCCTCCTCGCCTTCGTCCATGATCACCTTCATCCGCCCGGACACGTAGTAGCCCAGATGGGGAGCCTGGCAGCTGTCGGTGCCGGCGATCGGCTTGAGGTGCTCGGACCACCTCCAGCCGGGCTCGAAGGTGGCCCGGCCCACCACACCCCCGGTCAGGTTGACCAGCTCCAGACGACCCTTGCCGTCCTTGAACGATCGGGTCTCCTCCGGCGAGTCGAGGCTCATCCGCATCAGTCCGGCCATGGCGCTCTCCCTCATGCTCGGGTGGGATACGAGCATGCGGCCCTGACCGCCGGACAGCCCGAAGACTGGACGTTGAGCCACCGTATGCTCGGCGAACTAATCCTCAAACAAGTGTTCGTGTAGCAGGGTTCCGCTGAAAGTGCTGTGGGGGCTGGCTCGGTGGTTGCCGCGCTGGTCGAGAGATGCCGTGTTGGGGTGATCGGTCGAGGGGCCGTGGGTCCGCGGAAACGCCCTTCGGGAATGGGAGAATTTCTTCGCTCAAAGAACCCATACCAGAAGGACGTTTCGAGATGAATGTTAGCCGCGTCCGGTCTGTTCGCAGGGACCACAGGGTTGACAAGCGCCGCCGTCGGGCTGTGGTGGTCAAGGAGCGTCAGACGATCCGTCGGCGGTTGGCCGCGGCCGTGGTGGCGAATCCCACTGGCCCGATCCTGGGGCGGCGCCGCCCAGTGCTGGAGCTGGCCGAGCGTTCTCGGGCGACAGCGCACGGCGGCATGGCGACTGTCGCCAAGGTGGTGGCCTATGCCGGTCTGGCGGAGCAGATTGACCAGCGCCTGAGCTTGTTGGCGTCGCATCGCCCCTACTTCGAGTCCGATCATGTGTTGAACCTGGCTTACAACGCCCTGTGCGGCGGGACCTGCTTGCAAGACATCGAACTTCGACGCAACGACCGGGCGTTCCTCGACGGTCTCGGCGTGGACAGCCTTCCCGATCCGACCACAGCGGGAGATTTCTGCCGGCGCTTCAGCTCCGACGATGTGATGGCTCTCCAAGAAGCGGCCATGGCCGCCCGGCGTCGGGTGTGGGCGGCGCAGGGACCACAGTTCACTGCCATCACGGCGAGGATCGACGCCGATGCCACCATCGTGGCCACCACCGGCCAGACCAAGGAAGGGATGGACATCTCCTATAGCGGCATCTGGGGCTACTCGGCGCTTGTCGTGAGCCTGGCGAATACCGCCGAGCCGCTCTACCTGCGCCTGTTCGGCGCCAACCGGCCTTCCCATGAAGGAGTGGTCCCCCTCTTCGACCGGGCCGTCGAACACTGCCGGGAGGCCGGCTTCGCTGACATCATGCTGCGAGGCGACAGCGACTACTCCCTCACCGACAACTTCGACCGCTGGTCCGACGACGGAGTGCGCTTCGTGTTCGGCTATGACGCCAAGAAGAACCTCATCGACGCCGCGCAAGACCAAGACGGAGAGCACTACCAGGAGCTGGTGGGCCTGACTGACACCGCCCTGGCGGCCGCGGCGCGCTCGGAGGCCATCGCCGCTGGGAGCAAAACCGCCCGGGCACGGCGCCCGAGGATCAAGGACCAGGTGGTGGCCGAGCGGGGATTTCGCACCATCGCAACCAGGGGCGAGGACATCACTGAGTTCGCCTACCGGCCCAGAGCTTGCGGGCGCACCTACCGGATGATCGCCCTGCGCAAGGACCTGAACATCACCGGCGAGAACCTTCTGTTCTCGCAGTTCCGCTACTTCTTCTATGTCAGCAACGACACGACTCTCTCCGCCGATGAGATCGTCGCCGAGGCGCGCAGCCGCTGCAACCAGGAGAACCTCCACGCCCAGCTCAAAGCAGCCCGGGCCCTTCACGCTCCCCTCGACACGCTCTGGGCGAACTGGGCCTACATGGCCATGGTGGCCCTGGCGTGGAGCTTCAAGGCCTGGTCGGCGCTGCTGTTGCCGGTCCATCCCCGCTGGGCCGACCGGCATCACCGCCAGCGCCGACAGGTCCTGGCCATGGAGTTCCGAACCTTCATCGCGGCCTTCATCGCTATCCCCGCCCAAATCGTCACCACCGCACGCCTGGGCTTCCCCCTGTAGACCGGACACCGATCTACGCTGCTTGTTGGTGCTGCCAGGACTCTTCGTACTCTCTGGGTGACATGTAGTCGAGAGAGCTGTGGAGTCGCTCGGTATTATACCACACC
>JAKAXG010000393.1 GCA_021827225.1 Actinomycetes bacterium
GGCGGGGGCTCGGTCACCGGTTCCTCCGCCACATCGAGCGGGCTCGGGTGCTGTTGATCCTGATCGACCTGAGCCCCACCGAGGGGCGCCCGCCGGCGGAGCAGGAGGCGGTGCTGCTCGACGAGCTGGGCCGCTACCAACCCGACCTGCTGGCCCGGCCCCGGCTGGTGGTCGGCTCCAAGGCCGACGAGGCCGACGAGGCCGGCCCCGGCGCTGGGTGGGATGGTGTGAGGGTCTCCGCGCTCACCGGCGACGGGCTCCGGCCGCTCCTCGGCTCGCTGGCCGGGATGGTGCAGAAGGCGCGGGAGGACCTCGGCCCCACCGGGCGGCGTTTCGTGGTGCACCGGCCCGAGCCGGCCGGGGTGGCGGTCGGGCGCGACACCGACGGAGCCTGGGTGGTGCAGGGGCGGGCCGCGGCCCGGGCGGTGGCCCTGTCCGACCTGACCATCCCCGAGGCCCTCGAATACGCCCAGGCCCGCCTGCGCAGCCTGGGCGTGGACCGGGCCCTGGCCCGGGCCGGTGCCCGCTCGGGGGAGCTGGTGCGCATCGGCACATTCGAGTTCGAGTACGAACCGGACTGATGCCGACCCTGCCCGCCTCGCGCCCTTCCGGCGGTAGCTAGATGGCCGGCCGCCTCGTCGTGGCCAAGATCGGCACCTCGTCGCTCACCGACGACGGTGGCCGCATAGTCGCGGCGGCCATCGGGAAGCTGTGCGCCGAGGTCGCCGAGTTGCGGCGCTCCGGCGACCGGGTGGTGGTGGTCACCAGCGGCGCTATCGCCGCCGGCCTGCCGGTGCTGGGGCTGGACCGGCCGTCGGACCCGGCGGTGCTGCAGGCGGTGTCGGCGGTGGGGCAGGCCCACCTCGTCGACCACTACAACCGGGCCCTGGCCGCCCACGGCCTGGTCGGCGGCCAGGTGCTGCTGGCCCCGCTCGACTTCGTCAACCGCCGCCAGTACCTCCACGCCCGCCAGACGCTGCAGGTCCTGCTCGAGCTGGGCGTGGTCCCGGTCGTCAACGAGAACGATGCCGTCGCTGACGACGAGATCCGCTTCGGTGACAACGACCGGCTGGCCGCCCTGGTCTCGCACCTGCTCACCGCCGACGCCCTGGTCCTGCTCACCGACCAGGCCGGCCTGCTCACGGGAGATCCCCGCCTGGACGAGCAGGCGTCGCTGATCGAGGAGATCGTCGCCGTGGACCATGAGCTCGAGGCGCTGGCCGGAGGGGCCGGTACGGCCCGTGGCAGCGGGGGGATGGCCTCGAAGCTGGCGGCCGCCAAGATCGCCGCCTGGTCGGGGGTGCGGGCGGTGATCGCCTCCGCCGCCCGCCCCGGGGTACTGGTCGAAGCGGTGGAAGGCGTGGCCGGGGTGGGAACCGTGTTCGTTCCCCGCTCGCAGCGGCTGCCGGCCCGCAAGCTGTGGATAGCCTTCGCCGTGGGCTCGTCGGGCACCGTCGTAGTCGACGAGGGGGCCAAGCGGGCCCTGATGGAGCGGGGGGTGTCGCTGCTCACAGCCGGCGTCGTGGACGCCCTCGGGTCCTTCGACGCCGACGACGCGGTGGAGCTGGCCGGCCCCGACGGGCAGGTGTTCGCCAAGGGCCTGGCCCGCCATCCGGCCGGGCAGGTCAAGGAACTGGCCGGCCGGCGCAGCGCCGACCTGCCCGCGGACACCGTCGCCGAGGTGGTGCACCGCGACGACCTGGTGATCCTGCCGTAGGGAACTGCTCCGTCTGCTCGATCCGGCGGCGGTCCCGTAGGGGACGGGCGCTCCCCGCCCGGGTAGGTACCAACCGGTCTGGCAGGATGAGCCGGTAGCTACCAACACAGGGAGGCACCAAGTGCAACTCGGCATGGTCGGTCTGGGCAGGATGGGCGCGAACCTGGTGCGCCGACTCATGCGGGACGGGCACGAGTGCGTCGTCTACGACGTCAACGCCGACGCGGTCAGGGATCTGGAGAAGGAGGGGGCCACCGGTGCCACCACGGTCGAGGAGTTCGTCGGCAAGCTCCAGAAGCCCCGGGCCGCGTGGGTCATGGTCCCGGCCGCCTACACCGGCGAGACGGTCGACCGTATCGCCGCCGCGATGGAGCCGGGCGACATCATCATCGATGGGGGGAACTCCTACTACCACGACGACATCCGCAAGGCGGCCCAGCTGAAGGAGAAGGGCATCCACTACGTCGATGTCGGTACCAGCGGAGGCGTGTTCGGCCTGGAGCGGGGCTACTGCCTGATGATCGGCGGCGAGGACCAGGTCGTCGACCACCTCGATCCCATCTTCAGGACGGTCGCCCCCGGGGTGGACGCCGCCCCCCGGACCGACGGGCGCACCGGCGAGCCCTCATCCGCCGAGCGGGGTTACCTCCACTGCGGCCCGAACGGCGCCGGCCACTTCGTCAAGATGGTCCACAACGGTATCGAGTACGGCATCATGGCCGCCTACGCCGAGGGGCTGAACATCCTGCACAGGGCCAACGTCGGCAACGACCCCGACGTGGTGTCCGACGCCGAGACCACCCCGCTGGCCCACCCCGAGTACTACAGGTACGACATCGACACCGCTGAGGTGGCTGAGGTGTGGCGGCGGGGGAGCGTGATCGCCTCGTGGCTGCTCGACCTGACCGCCCACGCCCTGCGCCAGGATCCCAAGCTGGAGGGCTTCGCCGGGCGGGTCTCCGACTCCGGGGAGGGCCGCTGGACGCTGATGGCGGCCATCGACGAGGCGGTGCCGGCCCACGTGCTGAGCGCCGCCCTGTTCGAGCGGTTCTCCTCGCGGGGACAGGCCGACTTCGCCGACAGGGTCCTCTCCGCCATGCGCAAGGAGTTCGGGGGGCACTCAGAGAAGGCGTCCTAGCCCCCAGCTCGGCCTTACGGCCCCCGCCTTCGGCGGGGGACAGCGGCTCCGGCCCGTTCGGCTAGAGGGCCTCGATCACTCTTCGGCGGCCGTCTGCTGCTCCGTCTCGCCTGCGCCGGGGTGCAGCTCGCCGGCGTTGGGGCTCGACAGCTCGCCGCCCTCGCCCATCCCGAGTTCGGCGCGCATGGAATCCAGCCGGCTGCGGGCCTCGGAGCCCATGGCCGCCTGCTGCACCTCGAGCATCCGGGACTCGACGGTCTGGCCGCTCAGCTCCGAGGTGCCGATGGCCTTGGCGTAGCGGGCCTCGATCTTCTCCCGGACCTGATCCAGGGACGGGGCGCTCTGGTCGACGGTGGCGCTGAGCGTGCTCATGGCCCGGTTGAGCTGCTCCTGCATCTTGGCCTGGTCCAGCTGGGAGAGGAGCTTCTGGCGCTCGGCCAGCTTCTGCTGCAGGGCCAGCGAGTTCTGCTGTACCGCAGACCGCGCCTGCTCGGCGGCCTGGGCGGACTGCAGGCTGAGGGTCTTCAGGTCGTCCACCTGGTTCTCGGTGGCGATCAGGCGGTTGGCGAACGCCTCGGCCGTCTGGTTGTACTCCCTGGCCTTGGCCGCGTCACCGGCCTTCTCCGCCTCCTGGGCCATCAACAGCGCCTGTCGGGTGGACTGGTTGACCTTCTCCAGCTCCTCCATGGCCCGGTTCAGCTGCAGCTCGTTCTGCTTCTGGTTGGCCACCACGTTGGCCGCCTGCTCGACCAGGCGCCGGTGCTGCTCCTGGGCGTCGGCTATGGCCTGCTCCAGCTGCACCTTGGGGTCGGCGCTGGCTTCGAAGCGGCTCTCGGTCTTGGCGGTGAAGTATTTCCAGCGCCGGCGCAGCACGTCGATCATGCCCATGGCGCCAATGCTACGGCGTTGTCGGTTCCGGCGGTGATCCGGCCGTCTCCGAGACCGCCGCCCGCAGGGCGGCCACCTCGTCGCCCAGCTGCTCCAGGGACGAGAAGACGGCGTCCGCACCGCCGGTTTCTCCGCCGAGGGCCAGCAGGCCGGTGACGCTGGCGTCCAGGCCGGCCACCGCCGCCCGCAGCCGGTCCAGCAGCCCGGCGGCCGCCTGCTCGGACTGCCGGACGGCCCGCAGCTGGGCCGCCACCGCCGCCTCCCGGCGGTCCAGGTCACCGGCGGCCTCCGGTCCCCCCGAGGCCCGCTCGGCGGCGATCAGCTTCAACTCGGCTGAGAGCCCCTCGGCCGTCGGCCGGCCGGCCTGGGAGGTCGCTCCCGTCCAGCCGGTCATGGCCGCCCCCCGCCTGGCCATGGACGCCAGCCCGGCCACGTCGCTCCAGACCTCCGGCTGGAGGGACAACAACCGCTCCCGCAGCGGCCCGGGAGGCCACTCCGACACCACCTGGTCGAACCTGGTCTGGGCGCCGGCGAGCTGCTGGAGCAGCGGACGCCACGGCTCGGGGACCGACCACGGGTCTATCCCGGCCGGCCGGGGCCGGCCGGCCTCCTCTCTGCGCCGGGACGCCAGCGCAGCGGCGGCCATACGGGCGGACCAGCCGGCGAGAGCCAGGACGACCGCCACCACCCAGGTGTGGAAGACCAGCACCCCGATCACGGCCCCGGCGGCGACGAGCGCCGCGGCGCTGGGCGAGACGGCGGCCCGGAGCATGCCCGGCCGCACCGCCATCTCCCGGGGGCGGGCCGGTTCGGGGAGGTTCGTCACCGGCTACCAGGCTACGACCTGGCCGTGCCGGGCCTGAGAACGGCCCTGCGGCCCGGAGTAGCCTCTGGAGCGATGACGGCTACACCGGTGCCGGAGCTGGGCAGGCGGGCCAAGGAGGCGGCCCGGTTGCTGGCGACCGCTTCGAGCGGCGCCAGGGATGCCGCCCTCCACGCCGCCGCTGACCTGCTCGAGGCCCGGACCGAGCAGGTGCTGGAGGCCAACCGGCAGGACCTGGCGGCGGCCGAGCAGTCGGGGACGCCCTCCCCGGTGGTGGACCGGCTGCGCCTCACCGACAGCCGGGTCGGGGCCATGGCCGCCGGCCTCCGCCAGGTGGCGGCGTTGCCCGACCCGGTCGGCCAGGTGGTGGACGGGTGGGTCCGGCCGAACGGCCTCGAGATCCGCCAGGTGCGGGTCCCGCTCGGCGTGGTGGCCATCATCTACGAGAACCGCCCGAACGTCACGAGTGACGCGGCCGGGCATG
>JAKAXG010000394.1:0-911 GCA_021827225.1 Actinomycetes bacterium
CCCGGTGTCGGTTCGGTCCGGCCCACAGGTCCACCATACCCAGGTGGGTATCTATCGATGAGCTGGGTAGGACCGGAGCATGAAGTCGCCGCGACGTCGTACCCGCCCGGAGCGGCCAGCTACCAGCGAGGAGCAATCATGAGCGCGGACGTGGGACGGGGTGTGGTGGTGCATCTCGACGAGGAGGGGGAAGACAAGTACAGGACGGTGCTGCGCAACGTGGGCAACCTGGTCACCGATCTGGGCGACCAGGCGACGGTAGAGCTGGTCGCCCACGGCCCGGGCATCGGGGTTTGCCTGACCGACAGCTCCCTGGCCCAGGACCTGCAGGACCTGATCGGCCGGGGTGTGGTGGTGGCAGCATGCGAGAACACCCTCGAAATGAAGAGCATCGACCGTGAGCGGCTGGCGGCCGGCGTGGTCACGGTGCCATCGGGGATGGGTGAGTTGGTGCGCAAGCAGCAGCAGGGTTGGGCCTATGTCCGGCCGTGAGGGCGGCGGGGGGCGGCCGCCTGCGGTCGAGTTCGCGGCCGCTCCGTTCGACATGCTGGAGGACCTCTGCGGGGACCCGGCGGCGGATCTGGTGGTGCTCCTGGCCGGGAACCAGTACATGGTGGTACCTGACCTGGTGGACAGCTTCTTGTCCACCCACCGCTCCATCGCTTCGGTCTTCTACGAGACTCTGCCCCCCGGGGTGATCGCCGCCCAATTGCGCGCCGGGGCCCTGCGGGTGGGTTCGCTGGAGCTCCGGCTCCGTCCCGACGTGATGGCCTCGAGCCCGGCGGCGCTGGCCGAGCTGCAGCGGGACGGCCTGGTCGGCCCGGCGCGCACGTACGCCAGCAACGACCTGGCGCTACTCGTCGCCGCGGGCAACCCGAAGGGGGTGGGCGGCTGGGCAGACCTGGGCCGAC
>JAKAXG010000394.1:921-5044 GCA_021827225.1 Actinomycetes bacterium
GACCCGGGGTTCGGGTGGCGTTTCCCGATCCCCGCACCGAGGGCATCGGCGCCTTGGCGTTCGAGGCCCTGGAGGCGTCGGGCGGGGCAGGCCTGCGCGAGAAGGTGCAGACGGACAAGGCGGCGGGCGGCGAGGTGGTGTTCACCAGCATCCACCACCGCCAGGGCCCGGCCTGGCTGGCCGAGGGCACGACCGACGTGGCGGTGGTTTGGTCGACCGAGGGCCGCTACCACCTCGAGCGCGGCGCACCGTTCGAGATGATCGCAATTCCCGAAGCGGAGAACCGCCGGGGCGGGTACGCGGCCGCGGTGGTGGCCGGCTCCGCACATCCCGAGGCCGCCGGCTGGTTCGTCGACCACCTCTGCGGCGAAGCGGGCCAGGCCGCGTACATCGCGCACGGCTTCAGCGTCCCCGGCCGCTGACACGCCCGCTCGAAGCTCCAGAACCGATCCGGCCACCGTCCGCCCCCGTTATCTGAGACTATTGGGCCCGTAGCCGGATTCGAGGAGGGGCTGTGGCTGCTGGAGCGCGACAACGGTTGGACCGCAACGCCGAGGCGCGGCCGGACCGGCGAGCCGCGGGGGCCCCGCCCAGCGTCGCCCCCGCCGACGCCCGGCCCCTGCTGGGGCTGCAGCGGGCCATCGGGAACCGGGGCGTGGTCGGCCAACTGGCGGCACGGCCGCCGTCGAGGGTCGAGCCGGTCACGGTCAGGCGCCTGATGAGCGCGGACGCGTTCGCCGGGTTGACCGAACTCGACACCGACAGCAGCGCCTTCTCCAAGGGCCGCAACAAGGTGACCGGAGTGGACGACGCGCTCACTGCCTACAACGCCGTCGATTTTTCCGACCCCGACGACAAACTCACCAGGCTCGACGCGCTCATAACCCAGTGCTCGCAGTATCTGGCCCGCGACGACAAGAAGGCCAAGCGCAAGACCGGCGTGCAGAGCCTCCTCGACGAGGCCGTGTACGAGCGCCCCTTCGTCGCCGAGGGCAGGGCGGCCGTCAAGCAGGGGGGCCTGGCCGCCGTCCGGGAGTTGATCAAGGTTCAGGACCGGGTGGTAGCGGAGATCCGGCAGGGCCGGGCCCTCGACGCCCTGAACGCCGACCTGGCCGACGCCGTGTCCATCCTCACCAACCGCTTGTCCGCTCCTGACAAGAAGCAGCTCATGCTCGACGACGTGGCCACCCTGCAGGCCATGAGCCTCGACACCAGCCTGCCGGCGGTGACCCGGGCCATCCTGAGGGAGGTGGTCGCCAACCTGAACAAGATCGACCTGACCACCGGTCCGGCCGGCGCCGGGTTCGTGCCGCAGGGCAACACCTCGGGCAAGGACTACTTCGTCATGAACAACACGAAGCGGGCCCAGGGCAGCGCCGAGCGGCTGGGGGCACTGACCCACGAGTTGACCCACGTGTCGGTGTCAGAGAGCTACGAGAACTCCAAGATGATGTGGTCGTTCGCCGCGGACATGCCCGAAGATCAGGTGTTGAAGCTCAGCCAGCGGCGGGTGGGTCAACTGGACCGGCTGCTGGCTCTGATCGACGGCGTTCCGGCCCTGCTGCCGGCCCAGAAGCAGCTCGTGCGCGGCCAGCTGGAGTACGCCAAGCGGCCGAACCTGCAGGCCGAAAAGACGTCGCTCACCGACCAGGAGGTGGCCAAATTCGCCCGCCTGGAGTCGGCCGGCGTCAACTGGAGCGCCATGGTGGAGTTCGACACCAACGTCAACCAGTGCCTGCTCTTCATGGGCCAGTGGGGAGTGGACCAGGCGAACGCCTTCTACCGGCTGCTCATCGCGGTGGCCCGGGAGGCGTTCAACCAGCGGGCGTTCGCCCGCCGCTCCTGATCGGAGTTTCAGTACCCGGCTCGTCGATGGCGCCTTCCGCCCGGCGGGGTCCAGATGACATACCCGCCAGGTACTAGCGTTTTCCTACGTGGCCGACAGGGAAGATGGATTCGACTATCCGAAGGCCTTCGAGCGGGGCACCGCTCTCCGGCGGATGCGCGAACGCGATCTCGAGGCGCAGTTGGAGGCGGACGAGCACCGGAGTGACCCGCAGGTCGATGTCGGGCTCAATGACCTGCATTCCGGGATCGGCCAGGTCTGCCCGGTATGCGGCCGACCGATCCGCGAGGGCCAGCCGACTCGGAAGACGATCACCGGCCGGTACCAGCACGACGCCTGCTGACGGCCTCCGGCCGAGCAGAGCCGGCCAGTCGCCGAGCCGGACCGGACCATCCGTAGGACCGGGGTCGCACCCCCGGCTCTACGACGCCGCTCCTCGGTACAGAGCCTGGTGCCATGGTCAGGAACTGGCTGGCCGAATGCGCGTTCGAGAATCCACGTTCCCGTCTATCGCCGTGACCGAGGGATCCGGGCGGTTGTGGTCGTGGTGTGTGCGTGTGGGCTGCTGGGCGGCAGACTGCTGGTATGGAATACGCACATTTGGGCCGCACGGGACTGACTGTGAGTCGGCTCTGTCTGGGCACCATGAACTTCGGGCCTCTGACCAGCCCCGGGGACTCGCATGCCATCATGGATCGGGCCCACGACCTGGGAGTCAACTTCTTCGACACGGCGAACCGCTACGGAAGCGCCGGAAGCCCACCTGGCCAGGCCGGCGGTAGCAGCGATGCCCACATCGGTTGGACCGAGGAGATCCTCGGCGAATGGTTCGCCTCGGGCGGAGGCCGTCGGGAGCGCACGGTACTCGCCACCAAGGTGTACGGCGCGATGGGGGACTGGCCGAACGAGGGCAAGTTGTCCGCGCTCCACATTCGCCGGGCGTGCGAAGAGTCGTTGCGGAGGCTGCAGACCGACCATATCGACCTCTACCAGATGCACCACGTGGACCGGGACACGCCGTGGGAGGAAATCTGGCAGGCGATGGAGGTCCTGATCGCCCAGGGAAAGGTCCTCTACGTCGGCTCGTCGAATTTCGCCGGATGGCACATCGCCGAGGCCAACTCGGCGGCCGCTTCCCGGGGCATGCTGGGGCTGGTCAGCGAGCAGTCGATCTACAACCTCATGACCCGGCAGGTGGAACTGGAGGTGCTCCCCGCGGCCAGGCACTACGGCGTCGGGATCATCCCATGGAGCCCCCTGAACGGGGGCATCCTCGGTGGCATCTTGGACCAAGACGGACGTCGCCGGCAGTCCGGCCGAGCCGCCTCCACCTTGGAGAGACACCGGGAGCAGATCGAAGCCTACGAACGCCTGTGCAAGGAGATGGGCGAAGAACCAGCGAACGTGGCGCTGGCGTGGCTGATCCACCAACCGGGGGTCACGGGGCCCATCATCGGCCCGCGCACCGAGCAGCAGCTGCAACAGTCGGTGCGGGCCGTTGAGCTGTCCCTGGACGACGAGGTCCTCGAGCGACTGGATGTCATCTTCCCGGGCTATCGGCCGGCCCCGGAGCACTACGCCTGGTGAGGTGAATCACCCGGCGGCTCAGCCGGAGACACTCCGGCGAGGGTGGCCCCATGCCATCGGGGGATGAGCGGCCTGTCATTCTGTGCGCTTGCGACGCGCCGTCGAAGTCCTGTCAATGGATTTCTGTGTACTTGGCTTCTGCCGAGGCGACCGTCGGTGCTGGGATCTCCCGGTGGGAGTGAGGCTGAGGCAGTCGAGCGGGGCAGTTGCCGCGGCATCCCGATGGGTCAATGGGGGAAGGTCCCATACCAGTTCGATGAGCTTCAGGATCGAGGTGTGGTCATAGGTCGTATGAGACACATAGCCTGGTTTGACCAGCGGTCCGGCGATGACAGCTGGAACCCGGAAACCGAGGCGGTCATATCGCTTATCACCGCGGTCGTTCAGTCGCAGGGTGTTGTAAGAGCGGGTGAGTCTGGCCAGGAGTTGGACGGCCCAAGGTGCCTCGTTGATCGACCGGCCGTCGATATCGTCTGGTCGAGGGGCTTCGGGTGGCGGAACATGGTCGTAGTAACCCCGTGCTCGTCATAGCACCAGATGAGAACCGTGTGCTCCCATTGGGGTCCCTGACGGAGCGCCTCGATGACGGTGCGAGCGAAGGCTTGTCCGCGCCGTATGTCTTGTGGGTTCTCCTCGGAATTCTGGTCGAAGTCGGGATCGATGATGCACACCTGCGGCAACCTGCCGTCC
>JAKAXG010000395.1 GCA_021827225.1 Actinomycetes bacterium
GGCCACTCCGACGGCGGCGACGCCACCGAAGCGGCGGTCAACAACTCCTGCTGCACCATCGCCGCCGTGCGCGCCGCGGTCATCTTCTCCGGCGCCCAGTTGGCCAGCTTCGACGCCCGCGGCCGGTACGGGACCGCCGGGCCGGCGACCCTGGTGATCCAGGGCGATCGCGACACCATCAACCCGCCCGGGTGCAGCCAGGCCATCTACGCCTCCAGTCCCGAGCCCCGCTACTACCTCGACCTGCTCGGCGCCGGCCACTACCCCGCCTACCTCGACCCTGCCGGCCTGGCCGCCTACCCCAGCCAGGCCGGCGCCACCGAGGCCGGCCTGTACCGCCAGGTTGTCACCCGGGCCACGATCGGCTTCTGGAACCAGTACCTCCGGGGCAGCGCAGCGACATCGTGGGCGGCTACCGCCGACACCCCCAGAAGCACCCTGACCGTCGACGCGCCCGTCCCCGCCACCGGGGCCTGCTGAGCAGTCGGTCCCGGTGAGGCCGGCGGAGAAGGGGGCCCCGAGGCGCCGGCATCGACGCCATCCTCGAAACGGTTCCACCCGGATATCGCAGATCGGCTGGGTGCCTCTCGCTTCACTCCCCCTGGTCGTGGTGTTCGGCCCCCTCACGGCCAGGCTCTACGCCCGGGCCCGGTGAGCCGGGGGGGAGAGGGCCGAGTGGCTCTGGTCGGCGGACGGTTCGGGGATCAGAATGACCAGGGAGATCCGGGAAGCGTTCCTGCGGGAGGAAACGCCATGGCTGTTGTACTGGTGATATTGCTGATCGCCTTGATCTTGGGTGGGGTTGGCTTCGCTGTACACGTCCTTTGGTGGATCGCGCTTGGCGTGCTCGTCCTGTGGCTCATCGGGTGGGCCGTAGGAGCCGGGGCCTCCGAGGGTGGTCGGCGGCGGTGGTACGGGCGTTGGTAGCTATGGCGTCTGATTCGTCAACCCTCTGATCATCCCATCCCGGGAACTCGGGTCCGGTGGAGGCGCTGCAGAAAGAAGCAAGTGCCGTCCCGGTATCGGGCTCACGTTTCCTGGGTCGGCGGTTCCGTCCGGTGGTCGGATACCGGCACGCCCATCGCTGGATTGGCCCGCTCCTCCCGCACCCGGTGCGGCACCTGGAACAGGCGCATGACCGTCACCAGCACGATGCCGCCGACCATGTTTCCCAAAGCGGCAAAGCCCGCCGTCTCGGCCCACCCGAGATACCCGAACGAGGCGTGCCCGGTCTGGAGGGCGGCGAACATGAGGAGGGAGTTCACGATTGCGTGGTCGAGCTGCGTACCGGCCAGGAGGAATCCGGCGCCCACAGCGGCGATCATCCGGCCCGGCACCGAGTCGGTGCTGTGCTGCATCCAGGTCATCAGAGTGATGACCGCTCCTCCCAGCACGGCCAGCGAGAAGGCCCGGAGACCGAAGCCGAGGTGCACGTAGAAGGTCCCCGACTCCACTGCGGAGTGATCCAGTTGCGGGAAACCCTGGATGATGAACCAGGTGAACACCCAGCCTCCCGCCAGGTTGGCCACCAGCGTCCCCACCCACAGCCGGGCCAGCATCCGTAGCTGGGCCTGACGGGCGATGACCGTCGAGACCGGAATGAGGAAATCCTCGGTGAACAGTTCGCTGCGGGCCAGCGTCAGTGCGATGAAGCCGAACGTGAAGGCCAAGCCACCGAGAAGCTTGCTGCCGGTCACATGCTCGACGTAGAGGAGACCCAGCACTCCAGTCCCGACGTCGATGCCGCCCACCATGCCAGTAGCGAGCAGAGCAGCCGTCGGCCGCGACATCCGGCGCCGACCTTCGTCGACAACCAATATGAAGGCCTTCTCAACCTCCTCCTCCGCTACCGCGGCATCCCGTGCGGGGTCCGCCCCCACCCCGGCCCGCCGCCGGCCGGCCCAGCGTGAAGCCGCATCTCTCTCCGGCACCACCTCTCCCCTCCCCACCGCGAATCGAAGGCAACCGGTGCATCAGCGGCAGCCTCCCCCTGAAATGCGGGCTGGTACTCAGCCGGGCTCGGCGCGCCGTCGGTGGGTGTGAGAGCCGAAAGTACCACCTCGGCACAAACTGGGATGGACCGAGCTTAGCTTGGTCCCCGCGCTGCCAAACGCCAAGTAGAGGGGGGCGCATTTCGCCCGAGGGGGAGGTTAGGGATGTCTTCATTTCAAGCGCTGATGCAAGCCGAGCCCCGGTCATGGGATCAGGAGACCAGCACGCTGGACCGCAAGCGTGTCGAAGACGAAATGGTGGCCCGCTACCTCAACCTGGCCGGCCGGTTGGCCAGGCGATTCGTCTGGAACGGGGAGGACATCCAGGACCTCCGTCAGGTGGCCTTCTTGGGCCTGGTCCTGGCCGCCCGGCGATACGACCCGTCTCGGAATGCCTCCTTCGCCACGTACGCCACCGTCACGATCCTCGGGGAATTGAAGCGGCACCTTCGCGACAAGAGCTGGAGGATGCGCGTACCGCGCAGTGTCCAGGATCGCTACCTGGCCATCAAGAAGGCCCGCGAGGAGCTGTACCAGGAGCTCGCATGCTCGCCGACCATCGGTCAGATAGCCGCCCGCCTGCAGATTTCCCAAGAAGCCGTCCTGGACGCCATGGAGGCAGGGGAGAACTTCGTGCCCGAGTCCCTCGACGCGGGCTCGGACGAGGACGGCGCGCGCCGGCAGGTCCCGGTCACCGATCCGGCCTTCGACGTCATGCTCGAACGCAACGTGTTCGCTCAGGCCATCCCGTGCCTGTCCGAGCGAGAGCAGCTGGTGCTGGAGCGGATATTTCTCGACGGCTGGACGCAGAGGCGGGTCGCCCAAGAGATCGGGGTCAGCCAGATGCAGGTATCGCGCCTCCTTCGAGCCAGCCGCGAGAAGATACGAAGGCGTGCCGGATCCTGAGCGGTCCGCGCACTACCTCCTACCCGCAGCCTCACCGTTGTTGATGAACCCAGGCAGAACCCTTGGTGAACTGCGGGGCTCGCGTCCCCGCGGGAGCGCGCCTGCCGAAGCGGCGGTCCCCTTTTTCCCCTGACAGCGCCCGCTCGAGCGTGGTTACTGCTTCGGCGAGCGACGAGACGTCGACCGATGCCCAAACGCTGCTATCGGGGGGCGCGCCGTCCGCGGTTCTGCCGTCACACCAGCAGCGTTGCGCCGCCGGTCGCCAGGCGCGCAACGGTCACGGGGCCCCGCTCTGGGAGGTGGGGGGTTTTCAGCCGGCTTCGCGAGCCTTGCCTGCCGCATCCATGGCATGGGTGGAGATCAGGTCCACCATCAGGTCCCAGTACTGCGGCGGGTAGTCGTGGCCCATACCCTCCAGGATCTCGAGCCGGGCTCCCGGCACGGCCGCGGCCGTGGCCCGGCCGAACTCCGGCGGTACCAGACGGTCGGAACTGCCATGCAGCACCAGCGTGGGCACGCTCAGCGCCCGAAGGGCCTCCTCGCGTGAGGGGGACGTGGCAATGGCCATGGCCTGGCGCTGCCGTCCGCCGGGATCCCAGCTGCGGTCGTATGCGGCATGGGCGTCGGCGGTGATCCGATCAACGTCGAAACAAGCGGGACTACCCCAGGCCCTGAGGCCGGCCAGGTGGCGCTCCGCCGCCTCCTCCCGTGTGGTGGCCGGCGGGGCGGTGAACGCGGCGACGACGTCCGGATCCCGCTCCCCCGACAGCGTCCCGGGCGCCGACATCACCGAGGTCATCGACATGACCCGGTCCGGGCGGCGAATGGCCATGGCCTGCACGATCATCCCGCCCATCGACCACCCGGCGATGTGGGCCTCCGCGGCGCCGACGGCGTCGAGCACAGCGAAGCCGTCCCCGGCCATGTCCTCGATGGTGTACTGGCTACCGTCCGGCATATGGGTGGACAGCCCGACGTCGCGGTTGTCGAAGCGGACGACGCGTAAGCCTCGGGCCACGAACTTCTCGCAGAACTCGGCTTTGAAGTTGATGCACTGGCTGCCCAGCCCGTTGACCAGAAGCAGGACCGGATCCTCGCTCGAACCGAAGGTCTCGAAGTAGAGAGATACGTCACCGTTGGCGGTCGTCGGCATGCGGACGTTCTAGCAGTTGTCCGCGGCACAAGCAGCCTGAGCACCTCCACTTCGGCCTGATAGCGCTGCAGGTGGTTCGGTGCCGTAGGGACACCCTGCATGATGGCCACCTGGCCGGCTCCCCCGATGAGACTGATCAGGCGCTGCACCGCCAGGGTTCCCTGCTGGGTGAAATCGTTTCCCACGCTCGGGTAGGCCGGATCCGAGAGAGGTGAGTCGAATACGACCACGGGTATCCCTTTGCTCCGTGCTGCGGCCATTGCGGGCAGTCTGGCGACGGCATCCACCGATCGGTCCTCCGATCCGGGGTTCCCCTCACGGTGGATGGCCCCCGGCGGGCCCGGCCCGGGAAGGGGCGGCACATTCGAGATGTGCTGCCGCAGCGGAACTAGGTGCCCCCACCCTCCGGCCCGGAGGCCCGCACCGGCCCCGGAGCCGCCTTCGGCACTGCCCGGAGGCCCGCAGCCGCGGGACCGGGCCACGGGGGGTCCTCCTTTCTCCGAAAGAGATCCTGGCAATGGAGCTGCCCTGCATGGACGTCAGCTGCCGGGACGTATCGCCCCCCCGTGGAGCACCAGCTCCTCGGTCCCACCTTCGGACGCATCACGCAGGCCTCTCAGTCCCGAGGGAATCGGGCCGGGAGGGTCTGCAACCAGAGATCCAACTTGCCTTGCCACAGCAACCACGCCCCTTCCAAAGAGATGAGATGGGTGGCCACCTCTATCCCGTCGGGGGACGACAACAGCAGGAACTGCCGGCGGATGATGGCGAAAACCGTGTCCTCGGCTGCGACCTCCTGGACCAGCAGCGCTCGCATGGTGGGGCTCATGCGCACGGAAGCGATCCTCTCCCAGGGCCACTCTCGTAGGACCTTCTGACGGTTCCCGACCACCATGAGGCGTCGGTCGGTGGCAACCACAGCACCTGGCGTTCTCGGACACTCGCTCTTCCTCCAGGCGCGTTCGTCGAGGAGCCGATGAGCTTCGGCA
>JAKAXG010000396.1 GCA_021827225.1 Actinomycetes bacterium
AGCGGCCCTCGTCGGTCAGCTCCACCAGCTCCCCGTAGGGGGCCAGCACCGTCCGCACGTGGGCTTCGGCCCGCTGGACGTGGCGCAGGTGGCAGGGGTCCTGGACGGCGATCCGCGGGCGGGGCCGGCCGGGGCGGGCGGCCGGCAGCCGGTCGGCCCTGCCGGCGATCCACTCCTGGACGTCGAACACCCGGCCCGCGAACGCCTCCGCCTCGGGGGTGCCGAGCAGGTGGCCGTACTCCTTCATGGCCGCCCCGCAGCCGGCCGAGTCCACCAGGATCGGGGCCGTCCCGGGGAAGGCGCCCATGACCCGCCGGGCCAGCCCCGAGGCCCGGTCGTGCAGGCCGGCGTGGCCGTGCAGGGCCCCGCAGCACGCCGCCTCCGGCCCCGGCAGGGCCACCCCCACCCCCATGGCCCCGAGCACGGCGATCGTCGCCCGGTGGACGGGGCGCTGCCAGGCGTCCATCACGCAGCCGGTGAAGAGCCACACGTCGGTCCCGGTGGCCCCGAGCGGCCCCCGGCGCAGCGGCAGGCGGGGCATGCTCAGCCGGGCCGCCACCGGCGCCGGTACCAGCCCGGCCCGCTGGGCCACCGCCCCGGCGGCGGTCAGGCCGGCCAGCAGGCGGGGACGCTCCAGGACGCCGTAGGCCAGCCGCTGCCACCACGGCACGGCCCGGGCGGCGATGGCCCGGCGCGACGCCTCCATCAGCCGTCCGAAGGGCACCGACGACGGGCACGCCGTCTCGCAGGCCCGGCACTGCACGCACGACTGCATCATGTCCACGAAGGCGTCCCCGACCGGCGCCCCCTCCTCCACCGCCCGCATGGCGGCGATCCGGCCCCGGGGGGACCGGGCCTCCTCCCCGGTGGCCCGGAACGTCGGGCAGTGGGCCAGGCACAGCCCGCACGACACGCAGGCCGCCAGCTCGTCGGCGTCGAGGGGCAGCACCCGGCCGGCGGTCATCGGACCGGCTCCGGGGCGGCGGAGCCGAGCGGGGAACGGCCCGGGTTGAGCCGGCCTTCCGGGTCGAAGCGGTCCTTGACCTTGCGGTGCAGGTCCGCCACCTCCGCCGTGACGGGCGGGGTGGGGAGCCGGTCGGCCGCCTCCCCGTCGCAGTGCACCACCCCGACCCCCACCTCGGCCAGCCACCGGCCGTTGCCCCCGGTGGCGGCCGGGACCGTCCGCAGGGCGGCCGGGGCCAGCGACCGGCGGGCCGTTCCGGGCGGGACCGGAGGTCCCTCCACCGGGGTGAAGCGCCGGTCCAGCACGGCGGCGGCCTGGTCCTCCACGTCGGCCCGGTAGCCGGCCAGGCCCACCCAGGTGCGGGTCCCGTCCCACAGCACGGCCAGCGGCCGGTAGAGGCCGGCGAACAACGCGAACGGGTCCGCGTCCTCCGCCTGCCACCACCGCTCCACCTCCGGTCGGGGCCGGCAGCGCAGAACCACCTCGGCCAGGAAGCCGAGGGTGCCGACCGACCCGACCATGAGCCGGCACAGGTCGAAGCCGGTCACGTTCTTCACCAGCGGGGCGCCGGCCCGGATCAGGGTTCCGGTGGAGTCCACCGCTGTCACCTCCAGCACCGCGTCCCGCAGCGGACCCCACCCGAGGCGGCGCAGCCCGCTGCGCCCGCAGGCCAGCACCCCGCCGACGGTCGCCCTCCCCGGCTCGTCGGCCTCCAGGGCCACGAACTGGCCGCCCACCGCCGTGGCCTCGGCCAGCTCGGCCACGGTGGTGCCGGCCCGCACCCGCACGATCATCTCCCCCGGCTCGTGGGCCACCACCCCCGCCGGGGCGGACACCTCGCGGGCGTGGGCGTCCACAGGGCCGCCCACCTCCCACTGGGTGCGCCCGCCCACGCAGGTGACCGGTCCGCACGGGCCCACCGCGGCGGCGAACCCGTCGAGGGGTCCGCGACGCGATCTCAGATCCACATCCCCTCCGGCAGGTCGGCCAGGTCCCCGCAGCGGGAACCGCCCCGGGGCAGGACCTTCTCCGGGTTGCACAGCCCCTCCGGATCGAACGCCTCCCGCAGCCAGTTCTGGGCCCGCAGGTCGGCGGCGCCGAACACGAGGGGCATGGCGTCGCGCTTCTCCAGGCCGATGCCGTGCTCGCCCGACAGGCTGCCCCCGGCCCGCACGCAGACCTCGATGATGGCCTGGCCGGCGTCGTGCACCCTCTCGAGCACCCCGGGCCGGCGGCGGTCGAAGACGATCAGGGGGTGCAGGTTGCCGTCGCCGGCGTGGAACACGTTGCCGAGCACCAGATCCCGCTCCGCGCAGATCCGGCCGACCTGGTCGAGCACCTCCACCAGCCGGGTGCGGGGCACCACGCAGTCGTGCAGGTAGTAGTTGGGAGCGATGCGGGCCACCGCCCCGAACGCCGACTTGCGGCCCTTCCACCATCCGGCCCGCTCCGCCTCGTCGCGGGCGACTCTCACCTGGCGGGCACCGTGGGTGCGGAGCACCTCCTCGACTATCCCGGTCTGCACCTCGACGCCGGTCTTCAGGCCGTCCACCTCGAGTAGCAGAACGGCCGCCGCGTCGGTCGGGAACCCGGCGTGGACGAACGCCTCGACCACCTCCACGATGGTGGCGTCCATCATCTCCAGGGCGGCGGGCACGACCCCCGCCCCTATCACCGCGGTCACCGCCCGGGCGGCGTCGTGCATGGTCCCGAAGTCCGCCAGCAGGGTGGCCACCCGGGGCGGCAGCGGGGTGAGCCGGACGGCTATGCGGGTGGCGATGCCCATGGTGCCCTCGCTGCCGACGAAGGCGCCCCGCAGGTCCAGTCCGTCCGGTTCGGGGTCGGTGCCGCCGAGGACGGCGACCCGGCCGTTGGGCAGGACGACCTCGAGGGCCAGGATGTGGGCGTTGGTGACCCCGTAGAGCAGGCAGTGCGGGCCTCCGGAGTTGTTGGCCACGTTGCCGCCCACCGAGCACGACTGCTGGCTGGACGGGTCCGGGGCGAAGTGCAGTCCCAGGTGGGCGACCGCCCGGGACAGGTCCAGGTTCAGCACGCCCGGCTGGACCCAGGCCATTCTCTGCTCGGCGTCCACCTCGAGGACCCGGTTCATCTTGGTGGTCACGATGACCGCGGGCGGCACCTCGCCCACCGGGGTGGCCCCGCCGGCCAGCCCGGTGCCCGAGCCGCGGGCCACGAACGGCCGGCCGTGGCGGGCGCAGGCCCGGACCGCCGCCGCTACCTCGGCGGTGTCGAGCGGGAAGCACACCACCCCGGCCCGGCCGCTGATCATGGACGCGTCCCGGCCGTAGAGGCCGAGTTCGGCCGGGTCGCAGCGGACCCGGTCGGGTCCGAGCGCGGCCTGCAGGTCGGCGACCAGGGCCGAGTCGGAGGCGGCTACGGGGGCCCGGTGGGCCGGGCGGGAGGTGAGCATCTGATCCGGTTCCAGTCTGCCCGTTCTAGTTGCTCGGGCAGCGGGTTCCTGGCGCCGGGACCTTCAGGCTGACCAGGTACGAGTCGACGTTCGATCGGATGCACGAGCTGTACGGGTAGGCGGTGTGGCCCTCCCCCACCCGGGTCAGCAGCACCCCGTGCTGCAGTTCGCTGGCCAGGGCCTGGGCCTCGGAGTAGGGGGTGGCCGGGTCGCCGGTGGTGCCGACAACCAGTATGGGCGGCGAACCGGCCGCCGTTATGGGGCCGGGGTGGCCGGTCGCCGGGACCGGCCACAGGGAGCAGGCCAGCTCGCTGTAGAGGTTGGCCACGCCGAACACCGGGGCGGCGGCCTGAGCCGCCGGGGCGGCGGCCTCGATGGCGGCGACCGAGGGGGCCGGGGCGTCGAGGCAGTTGACCGCGGTGTTGGCCTCGAACTCGTTGGTGTAGGTGCCGTTCTTCTGCCGGCCGGTGTAGGAGTCGAACAGCTCCATGATCTCGGTGCCGTCACCGGCGGAGGCCTGGGCCAGGGCGGAGCCGAGGAAAGGCCACACCTTCGTGGAGTACAGGCCCCAGGCGGTGCCGTACAGCAGGGCGGCGGCGCCGACGGTGCGCTTCGATCCGCGTACCGGGAGGGGCCGGGCCCGCACCCGGTTGAGCAGCGCCTCGAAGGTCTGCACCGGGTCCCTGCCTGTCTTCCACGGGCAGCTGCTGGTCGAGGAGCAGTACGAGAAGAAGGCGTTGAGGTCCCCCTCGATGGCCGCTGACTGCACGTCGAGGCCCTTGATCACCGGCAGGGCCGGGTCGATGGCCCCGTCGAGCACCATGGCCCGCACCTTGGTCGGGTACAGCCCGGCGTAGGTGGCGCCGAGCAGGGTGCCGTAGGAGAAGCCCAGGTAGGTGAGGCCCGGGTCGCCGACGTCTTTGCGGATGACGTCCATGTCCATCGCCGCGTCGACGGTGCTCACGTATGGCAGCTCGGCCGCGCTGTTCTGAGCGCAGCCGCTGTCGAAGGCCTTCGTCTCGGCCAGGTAGGCGGACATCTGGGCCGGGGTCGACGGATCGGGTTCGGTGGCGTAGTACTGCTCCAGGCCGGCCGGGCTCAGGCAGGAGATGGGTGACGTGCGGCCCACCCCGGGCGGGTCGAAGCCGACGATGTCGAAGTGCTGGAGCAGCACCGGGTTCAGGAGGCTGACCGCCGACGGCAGGAAGTCCACTCCCGAGACCCCCGGTCCGCCCGGGTTCACGAGCAGCGAGCCGATCCGGGTGCCCGACGCCGGCCGGCGGTCGAGAGCCATTCCTATCGTCCCCTTGGCCGGATCCTTGGGGTCTCGGGGAACGGCGATGGTGGCGCACTGGTAGCCGGAGGGGCCGGCCCCGCCGGTGCAGGGCACCCAGTGGATCGGGGTGCCGCCCTGGGCCGCCACCGTGCTGGCCGGGGCGGTGGCGGCGGTCGAGCCGGGGGCCGGCGTGGTGGAGGGCGACGCGCCGCGCTTGGCGGCGGATCCGCAGGCGGCGATCAGCGTCGCCGACAGGGCCACGGCCGCCACCCGGGCCAGTCCTTGGGCAGAATTCATTACCCCCGGCAGACTATTCGCGGGGGCGGTTGCTGTACGGTTCGGTAATGCCCGATCCCGC
>JAKAXG010000397.1 GCA_021827225.1 Actinomycetes bacterium
CCTCTCCCTCTGACGCGAGGGCGCCTCGTCTGACTTGAGGGGCGGGATATTGGGGCACACGATGGCATGAGTCCCGACCCTGCCCGTGATCGGCACTTGGGTGGCAGGGCCCCCGGTGGTCGGGGGACGGTCCTGGCCGTGTTATCGGGCTAGTGCGTCACGAACGCAGAAGGAGGAGTCATGTAGGAGACAACTTCAGAAGCGGTGCTGTGCGAAAGATGGAGGATTGCTGGCCCTCCAGCGTCGACCCACGGGGGTAGGCGTTAAACCACCCTGAGCTGCGTTGGCTGAAGACCGTCGTGGTAAGCGTCAGGGAAAAGGCCCGGCAGGATCGGGTCAGGTGGGGATCAGGAAGACGTGCCAGAGCATCGCCGGGGCGACTCGGTGGTGTCGTCGTTGAGGCGTCGTAAATATTGAGTGGCATCGAAATCGGGGATCCTTAGCCCTTTCCCGAGATGAGCCTGGCGGTTACCCGTTTGCTGGCCAGGTGGTGCCCGGCGTGGAGGCGGCGTGAGCCTGATCTGCGGCTTTCGTACGGAACGTGAGAAGGCGAGCGGCGATACTGACGGCCAGTCGAAATGGGTGATGTTGGCCCCCTGGCTGCGAGAGGGAGCCTGCCGAGGCAGCAACCGAAGGCAGTGAGTACCGATGCGACGTTCGCCGGCGGACCGGCCTGTAGTAGCTGTGAAGCTCCTGCTGTCTGGAAGTGGGGGTGGAGCCAAGGGGCCGGCTCACCAAGACCTGTTCATTTCGTTCAACCAGGGTGTTGGCCCTGGGAGGAAGCGAGGAGAGCATGACAACGTCGCAAGTCAAGCCGTTCGACATTCCCAAGCCCATGGTGTGGGAGGCGTACAGGCGGGTTGCGGCCAACAAGGGTGCACCGGGAGTGGACGAGGTTACCCTGGGCGAGTTCGAGGCCGATCTGAGGAACAACCTCTACAAGATCTGGAACCGGATGAGCTCAGGGACCTACTTTCCGCCTCCGGTGCGAGCGGTGGAGATACCGAAGCCGCACGATCGCGGGGTTCGCTTGCTAGGCGTGCCTACTGTCGCCGATCGCGTTTCCCAAACCGTGGTGGCCATGTATCTGGAGGAGAGGGCGGAGCCCAGGTTCCACCCCGACTCTTATGGCTACCGGCCGGGAAGGGCAGCGTGGGATGCGGTGGGGGTGTGCCGGCAGCGGTGCTGGAAGTACGACTGGGCTATCGACCTTGATGTCCAGAAGTTCTTCGACACGGTGCCGTGGCATCTCGTGATCAAAGCGGTCGAGGCCGTCACTGACTGCCGTTGGGTCTTGTTGTATGTGAAGCGGTGGCTGTCTGCGCCGCTTCAGCACCCAGACGGCAGCCTTGTCGAGCGTGATAAGGGAACCCCGCAAGGGTCGGCTGTTTCGCCAATTTTGGCGAACCTGTTCATGCACTACGCATTCGATGCCTGGATGGTCCGGAACCACCCGGATTGCCCTTTCGAGCGCTACGCCGATGATGCCATCGTGCACTGCAAGAGCAGACGGCAAGCCGAAGCTGTGCTTGCCGACATCGACCAGCGGATGCAAGAGGTGGGCCTGCGGCTCCACCCGGACAAGACGCGGATCGTCTACTGCAAAGACGAGAAACGCCGGGGGGACCACGAGCACACCTCGTTCACCTTCTTGGGCTACGCCTTCCGAGCCCGCAAGGCGAAGAACAGTAGGAACGGGACGTATTTCATCTCGTTCCTGCCAGGCATGAGCCCCGAGGCGCTCAAGGCCAAAAGCGCTCGACTCCGCTCCTTGCGGATCCATCGACGCACCGACCTGACCCTGCTCGACCTGTCCCGATGGCTCAACCCCATCGTCGGCGGGTGGATGAACTTCTATGGCCGGTTCTACCACTCGGCCATGGAACCCCTCCTGCTGCGCGTCAACGCCTACCTGAGGCGCTGGGCTGGGAAGAAGTACCGGAAGCTGCGGACCCACAAAGCCTTCCGGACGTGGTGGGCCGGGCTGACCCAACGTCTGCCCCGGCTCTTCGTCCACTGGCAGTGGGCCAACGGCTGGCGAGACTGACCGACGGGTGAGAGGAGCCCGGTGACGAGAGATTGTCACGCCGGGATCTGTGGGAGCCGGGGGGTGCAACTCCCCCCGGCCACCCGACCCCGGCGGCCATATCCGCGATCACCCGGATAACCATCCCCGCGCGGCATTGAGGTTGCGCGGTGCCTCGGGCGGGATGGGTTATCGGGCGATCCAGGCAATCCTCGGGCGGCGGTGGTGGCCCAGCCGGCCAGCAAGTCGAGACCCTTGTCGGGAGGGCTGTCGGGTGGGGCGGTGTAGGCGAGGATGGTGAAGCCGCCGGCTTCAAGGCTGGGGAGCGCCACTGGGGCGGGAGTAACGCGGTTCCTCGGTCGCTCTGCGGGACGGAGCAGCCGGGGAGAGGTCAATCGGACACCCGAGCAACTCCTATCATCTCAGCACCTTGCAGGCTGAACGATGCGGGTGTACGGTCGAATTTGACACGATCACAGCCCGGACGTGTTGGGCCGATGGAGTTGGCCCGGGAGCGGTGCTCCAGACCCTGGTAGCGCGTCATGTTGGCAGCGCGTCGACGTCAGGAGGATCATGGCTCGCTCCGGGTCTCCACGCATTTCGGTGTCTCGTCGCGGTTCGAGGCGCGGTGATGCCAACTGCACGGTCGTGTGGGTTAGCGGCGATCACGACATCGCGACGAAGGGTTCCCTGGCGGTCAACTTGGCCTGCGCCGCCCAACTCGATGAGGTGGGCCTGCTGGTCGACTTGAGCGGCGTGACGTTCATGGACGCTTCGACCGTGGGCGCCATCGTCGGGAGTCGCAACCAGCTGCGCTCGCGTGGGCAGTCGCTCGAGCTGCGGGCACCCTCCGCCCTGGCCTTCCGAGTCCTCGAGCTGTGCGGCCTTACCGATCTCATTCAGGCCGAGTCCGTCCATGCGAGGGGCCCAAAAGGAGTCGCGCCCGGTACTTGGGTTGACATTCCGTCGATCGACCTCAGGCAGCCGCACGATTGCCGGGTCGAATGTGTCATGGGGCCCCCGCGTCGGGACGTACCGGCCACTGTCGGTCGCCACGTCGAGGATGCCTGTAGGACGGTCGAAGTGGCTCGCGGAGGGCCATGAACGGCGGCGGTGACCGCCGCCTCGAGCTGCTGGCACGGATTCTCGATCCTCCCGGGGAACTCGACACGAAGCGTCTGTGCGATGTGTGCGCCGAGGTCACCGGGGCGACCGGCGCCGGCATCATGCTGATGTCGGGTGACATCCCCCGTGGTTCGGTGTGCACAACTGATGCGGTGAGCTCGCTGATTGAGCAGCTGCAGTACGAGCTCGGCGAAGGCCCGTGCGTCGACGCCTACCGCCAAGACCGGGCGGTAACCGAAGCCGATCTGGCCGCTGCGACGGTGCCTCGGTGGCTGGCCTTTACTGGCTCGGCGGTCGACGCCGGTGCGCGTGCGGTGTTCGGGTTTCCGCTCCAGATTGGCGCCGTCCGCCTCGGCGCGCTCAACCTGTACCGCGACACGCCCGGTCCGTTGAGCGATGACCAGCATGGCGACGCGTTGCTCACGGCCGGGATCGTCGCCCAAGTGCTCATGCTGCTTCAGGCCAGCGCACCACCGGGAACCGTGCCGGTGGAACTGGAGGTGAACGCCGACTTCAACTACCTCGTGCATCAGGCCTCCGGCATGGTCGCCGCCCAGCTCGGCGTAGGTGTCGGTCACGCCCTGATCCGGCTGCGGGCCTATGCCTTCGGTAACGGTCGGGGTCTCACCGACATCGCCCGCGACGTTGTGGACCGGCGGCTCCGCTTCGACGCCCAGAGCGGCCAAAAGGACCCCGATCCGTGAACGGAGCCCCCAGTCAGCGTGCGCGCCGGTCGCGCCATTGGGGCATGGGATCACGGCTCGAAGGGAGGAGATCCGTCGCCCGTGGCCAGCAGACAGAGCAGGTTCGACGACTCAGGATCCAGTACTTACCAGGGCCTGTCGAGCCTCGCTGACTCGCTCGCGAACTGGGGTTACCCTGCGGAGCTTTTGTCACGGGTCGTATGCTGTGGGACAAATCCGTCGACCTCGTGGCCTGCCGCCCCAGCCGACCGATCCCATCCACCCGACAGAACAGGTGACGCGATGGCCGATCAAAGCGCTTCTGGTGCGGACCCTGGTGGAACTGGCCGACAACCTGGTGGACCGTTTCGACCTGGTCGACTTGCTCAGCTTGCTCAGCGACCGCTGCGTCGACGCCCTCGATGTGGCCGCGGCCGGGGTCATGTTGGCCTCTCCCGGCGGAGCGCTGCAGGTAGTCGCTTCTTCGAGCGACACCATGCGCACGCTCGAGCTGTTCCAGCTCCAAGCCGACGAGGGGCCTTGCATCGAGGCCTACCGCAGCGGCCAACCCGTGGTCAATGTGGACCTGGACGCCGTCGGCGGACGCTGGCCGCGCTTCTCGTCCCACGCCAGCCGTGAAGGTTTCGGATCAGCTCATTCGCTGCCCATGCGGCTGCGGAAGCGGACCCCTCTGTGTCAACCTTGGCTGAGGCAGTCCGGTAGCTGATTTGTTGGGTTGAAGAGGGCGGGGAGGGAGTCCCCGATAGCCATGACCATCCACCACCGTGTAGACGGGCGCGCCCACGCTGGCGGCATGAAAGGAGAGGAACCGAAGTCTGACCCGGAGCCGGAGGTGCTCGAGCGGGCCCGGCCGCCTCGCCAGTATCCGGCGAAGTACAAGGCCGAGATCCTGGCCGAGTACGAGCGGCTGGATAAGGCCGGCAAGGGTGCCCTGTTGCGCCGGGAGGGCCTTTACACGTCGCTGATCTCCGAGTGGCGCAAGCAGCGTGACCGCGGCGCCATGTCCGAGCTGTCCCGGCCGTCGGGGCGGCAGGCTGCTGATCCGAAAGACGCCGAGATCGCCCGGCTGCGCAAGCGCGCGGAGCGGGCCGAGGCCGAGCTGGACAAGGCCCGGCGGGTGATCGAGGTCCAGGGAAAGCTCTCCGCGCTGTTGGAGCAGCTCGCCACCGAC
>JAKAXG010000398.1 GCA_021827225.1 Actinomycetes bacterium
GTTCAGGTCGATGATGTAGATCCCGTTGCGCTCACCGAAGATGAACCGCTTCATCTTCGGGTTCCAGCGCCGGGTCTGGTGCCCGAAGTGCACGCCCGCTTCGAGCAACTGCCTCATGGTTACGACAGCCATGGTGGTGACTCCTTCCCATCGGTTGGGTGGAAACCCGGTGCGCGCGCCCTTGCCGTGATGGCAGGACGACCGTGGGTGCACCGGGGGTGAGGTGGATGTTTTGACCGGCCGGGACGGACCCGGACCGGCGGATCATCCTAGCGCAGCACCGGGGCTACGAACCGGGCTGCCTGCCCTCCGGCGCAGGAGGACCGGGGTGCGGCCGCGACGGCGGCCGGCGGCCTCAGCGGTCGGCCATCATGAGGCGGCCGCGCAGCTGCATGACCGCCTTGGTGTGGATCTGGCAGACCCGGCTCTCGGTCACGCCGAGGACCTGGCCGATCTGGGCGAGGGTCAGGTTCTCGTAGTAGTACAGGCTGAGGACGATCTTCTCCCGGTCGCCGAGACGGTTGATGGCGCCGGCGAGGATCTGCTTCATCTCCTCGACCTCGAAAGCGGCCATGGGGCCGTCGCCGCGGTCGGCGAGGGTGTCCCCCAGGGTCACCGACTCGCCCCGCTCGCCCCCGCTGCCGGAGATCACCTCGTCGAGGCCCACCAGGCCGATGTAGGAGATCTGCCCGAATATGGACTGAAGATCGTTCTCGGAGATCTGCAACTCGTCGGCCACCTCCGAGTCGCTGGGCGCCCGGCCCAGGGACGCCTCCAGCGTGGCGTAGGCCCGCTCCACCGCCCGGGCCTTGGTCCGGACCGACCGGGGAACCCAGTCGATGGACCGCAGCTCGTCGATGATCGCCCCCTTGATCCGGGTGATGGCGTAAGTCTCGAACTTGATGTTGCGGCCGGCGTCGAA
Organism: Actinomycetes bacterium; assembly: GCA_021827225.1. The sequence continues at coordinate 923 of JAKAXG010000398.1, forward strand.
CTTCTCGATGGCGTCGATCAGGCCGAACATGCCGTAGCTGACCAGGTCCGCCTGTTCGATGCTGTGGGGCAGGCCGGCTGACACCCGCCCGGCGACGAATTTGACCAGCGGCGAGTAGCGGACGATCAGCTGGTCCCTGATTCCCCGGTCACCGTTGGCCTTGTACTCTGACCACAGCCGGTCGATATCCTCTTTGGCTTCGGCTTCGTCCATAGCCCGTCCTAACGTCCGCCTGCGGCACCGGCTACCGCCCGGAGAGCGGCCCCTAGCTGTCCCGGTCCGATCACGGCATGCAGGGTACTCGCCCGGCGCTCCAGCAGGCGGTTGTCTCAGATACGGGCCCACCATCCGCCCTCCTCGGCCACGATCCGGGCCGCCCGGAACCGCTCGAGCGCCCGGATCACGGCCGGGGCGTCCAGGCCCGAGCGCAGCATCAGGTGGCTGACCGTGGCCGGCCGCCAGCCCAACGCGGCCAGCACGGCGCCGTCGGGGTCGCTGCTCCGGGCCGGGCCGGCGGTCCCGGCCGGGCCGGCGGTCCCGGTCGAGCCGGCCGTCGGGAGCACCATGCCCAGGGCGTCGAGGACGTCCTGGGCATCGCGCACCGGTCCAGGACCGTCGTAGAGGAGCTGGTTGCTACCCGCGCTCGCAGGGCTGCGGACCGGCCCGGGAACGACGCGCACCTCGATCCCCCGCTCCAGAGCGGCCTCAGCCGTGATCAGGCTCCCTCCCGAGGCGTGCGACTCCACGACCACCACCATGCGGGCCAGGCCGGCGATGACCCGGTTGCGCGACGGGAAGCGCCAGGCCTGCGCCGGACGTCCGGGCAGGTTCTCGGACACGACGACCCCCGCCGTCGTCACCTGCCGCCAGAGATCGGTGTGGCGTCGCGGGTAAGGCACGTCGACCCCGCTGGCGGCCACGCCGGCGGTCGTGCCGGGCCTGCCGCAGCCGACGGCGTCGAGGGCGCCGGCGTGGGCAGCGCCGTCGATTCCCAGCGCCAGCCCGCTCACCACGCAGATGCCGGCGGAGGCCAGGTCCCGGCCCAGCTCGTAGGCCACCGCCCGGCCATCCGGCGTGGCGTTGCGGGTCCCTACCACGGCCACCACCGGCTTCTCGAGCACGGTCAGGTCCCCCAGCCAGAACAGGACTCCCGGGGGATGGGGGTCGTGCCGGAGAGCCGAGGGAAACTCCGGATGTCCCCGCCAGGTGACCCGGACCCCGCGCTCGGCGATGGGCGCCCACCAGGAGCAGGGATCGATCCGGCGGGCCAGCTGCGACCACGAGTGGCAACCGGGCGCCCCGCCGCCCTCCACCAGCAGCCGGCCGCCCCGCACCGGGCGCTCGATCCGTCCGGACCGCACGCCCTCCCATGCCGCCTCGGGTTCGTCTTCGTCCAGGATCCGCACCAACCCGGCCGGACCCATGCCGGGAAGGCCGCTGAGAGCGGCGGCGCAGGCCGCCGCCCGGTTCACCGGGCCCCCCAAGCGGCGCCGTCACCGGTCGCCACCGCCAGCTGCCCGCCCCCCAGCAGCACCGGCGCCCGAAGGGCGAGGGCGGCGTAGACGTCCTCTTCCCTCACCCGGCCGGCCCAGCCGGCCAGGTCGGCGACGGTGCGGGCCACCCGGCGGACCCGGTGCAGACCCCGCGCCGACAGGACGCCTTGGCGGACCCGGGTCTCGAGCAGGCGGGCCGCCCGGGGGTCGAGCGGGGCCAGTTCGTCCAGGCGGGGCCCCGGGATGTCCCCGTTGCTCAGCACCCCCCGGCGGCGGGCCCTGACCCGGGCGGCGAGAACCCGGTTGGCCACAACGGCGGTCGACTCCCCTGGTCCCTCCTTCCCGACCGGCGAGAGACCGGCTCCCACCAGATCCGACGGATCGGGCCGGTCGACGTGCACCCGCAGGTCGAAGCGGTCCAGCAGCGGGCCCGACACCCGGGCGCCGTAGCGGTTCCGAGCCGCATCCCGGCACCGGCAGGAACCCGGTCCGCCCTCGCTGCCGCACGGGCAGGGGTTCATGGCGGCGACGAGGAGCACCCGGGCGGGGAAGGTCACGCTGGCCCGAGCCCGGCAGACCAGCACCTGTCCCTCTTCGAGGGGCTGTCGGAGGGCGTCGAGAACGTCGGCCGGGAACTCGCCCAGCTCGTCGAGGAACAGCACCCCCCGGTGGGCGCAGCTCAGCTCGCCCGGGCGCATCTGCGAGCCCCCTCCTCCGATGAGCGAGACCGGCGAGGCGCTGTGGTGCGGCGCCCGGAAGGGGGGCCGACGGATCAGGCCGGCCGACGGCAGCGGCAGGCCGGCGGCCGAATGGATCCGGGCGACCTCCACCGCCTCGTCCGGCGTCAGGGCGGGCAGGAGACCTGGAAGCCGCTCGGCCAGCATGGTCTTGCCGGCGCCGGGCGGCCCCACCAGGAGCAGGTGGTGGCCCCCGGCGGCCGCCACCTCCACCGCCAGCCGGCCGAGGGGCTGCCCCCGGACGTCGCTCAGGTCGGGACCGGCCGGCTCGGCGGCGGGGCCGGCCGGCACTGGCGGATCCTCCCAGGGGTGCGAGCCCCGCATGGCCTCCACCACCGCCGCCAGTGTCTTCGCACAGCGGGCTCGCGGACCACCGAGATGGCGGACCTCACCGGCACACGCCGGTGGGAGGACGACAGCCGGCGTGCTCAAGGCGTGGACCAGGGGAAGCACTCCTGATACGGCCCGGAGGCTGCCGTCCAGCCCCAGCTCCCCGATGAAGGCCAGTCCCGCCGTGGCCGGTGCAGGAAGCTGGCCGTCCGCCACCAGCAGGGCCACCGCAATCGGCAGGTCCAGGCCTGCCCCTCCCTTCCTCACGCTGGTCGGAGCCAGGTTGACCGTCACCCGCTTCTGCGGCCACTTCAGCCCGCTCGACAGGATGGCCGCCCGCACCCGGTCCCGCGACTCGCGGCACGAGGCGTCGGGCAGACCCACGATCGTGAAGGAGGGCAGGCCCGTCGAAACATGCACCTCCACCGAGATCGGCTGACCCTGTACTCCCACGAGGGTGGCCGAATGAACCATTGCCAGCACCGCGACTCCCAGATGACGTTCCGTTCCTGAGGAGCCGGTCGCCGGCTGCCGAGCGCACTGTGGAGGGTAATGGTGGTCTGAGACGGTCTGGAGGCGTCACCCGTGTTCCGGTGCTTCTGTCCCGGCCGGTCGTGGGGGACCGGGTCTTTCGGGCGGCGATCCGCCGGAGGGCCGGTGCGGGGAAGAATGACCTGGTGGATGCCGAAGACGTCGAGGTGCGGGTGGTGCACCCGTTCCAGGCCCGCAAGGACTATGTCTGTCCGGGATGCCAGCAGACCGTGGCGGCCGGCACCGGCCACGTCGTGGTGGTGCCCCGTGGCGCCGCCGACCTGCGCCGGCACTGGCACCGGTCCTGCTGGGACCAGCGGCACCGGCGCCGGCCCGGTCGGTGAACGCTCAGCCGGCGGGCGGGGCGGGCGCGACTGGAGCGCGGCGGGGCGGGGCGCGACGGTGGCGGCCGCCGGTTGCCCGGTGGGTGAGCCGCCACCCCGATCCGCGAGACTGCAACCCATGCTCACCAGCGATGATGCCGCTGTTTCGTCCGCCATCCGGTTCCGGACAGCCGGTCCCGAGGACGTGTCGGCCGTGGTCGCCATCGTGGAATCTGCCTACCGCGGCGACGCCAGCCGGGCGGGCTGGACCACCGAGGCGGACCTGCTCGACGGCCAGCGGACCGACGCCGAGCAGGTGCGGTCCCTGCTCGACCGGCAGGGGTCGGTCATTCTGCTGGCGGAAGCGGAGGGCAACCTGGTCGGAACCTGTCACCTCGAGAGGAGCTCCGCCGAGCGCGCCTATTTCGGCATGTTCGCGGTCCGCCCCGGCCTGCAGGGCGGAGGGATCGGCCGGGCGCTCCTGCGCGAGGCGGGCCGCCTGGCGGCCGCCTGGGGCTGCAGCGAGCTGCGGATGACGGTGATCCGCCAACGCACCGAGCTGGTCGCCTGGTACGGCCGTTTCGGCTTCGCTCCGACCGGCGAGACGGAACCGTTCCCCTATGGTGACGAGCGCTTCGGCCGGCCGAGGCGTGACGATCTCGAGTTCGTGGTTCTGTCCGGGCCGGTGC
>JAKAXG010000399.1 GCA_021827225.1 Actinomycetes bacterium
TGCCTCCGCCTCCGCCGCCGCCCGCCTGGAAGACGCCGGCCGTGGTCCTGGCGGAGGAGCCGGGCGAGGCTGCCTGGCAGGAGCCGGCCGAGGCTGGCTGGCAGGAGCCGGCCGAGGCTGGCTGGCAGGAGCCGGTCGAGGCTGGCTGGCAGGAGCCGGTCGAGGCTGTCTCGCCGGAGCTGGTCGGGGCTGCCTGGCAGGAGCCGGTCGAGGCTGTCTCGCCGGAACCGGAGGACGGTCAGCCGGCCGGCGACGAGCGCCCGGCGGACGCCGTGGTCATCGACGATCTGGACACCGGGACGGAGCCCTCCGCCGACCCCGCCCCGGCGGCCCCGGCCGTCCCGGCCCGGGCGGCCCGGCGGCGGGACCGGACCCGGCCTGCGGGGACGGGGCGGCGCCGCCGGCGCTACGGCGTGGCGCTGGCCTCGGCCGCCGGAGTGGTGGTGGTGGCGGCCGGGGCGGGAGCGGCGGTGGTGGAGCTGCACCCGTTCGGCCCGTCGACCAGCCACCGCGTGGCGTCCGCCCACGGGCGCTCGTCGGCCGCCCCCGCCGGGCCCGCCGGCACCCCCGCCCCGACGGTGGCGCCCGCGCCCACCACCACCGTCCCGCCGGCGTTGACCGCCACCAGCTCCACGCCCACCGACGCCCTCTACACGGTGGCGCCCGGTCAGCTGCAGGTGTCGCTCAGCGCGTCCGGGCCGTGCTGGGTCGAGCTGCGCACCGGGTCGCCCAGCGGGCCGGTCATGTACGAGGGGATCATGCAGGCGGGAGCCAGCCAGAGCTTCTCCGCCGGGGGAGGGGTGTGGCTGCGTCTGGGCGACCCGGGCGGGGTGCAACTGCGGATCAACGGCTCGGCCGTCCAGCTGCCCAACGCCGCCAACCCGTTCAACGTCACGGTGACCACCGCCTGAGCGTCGTGGGCCGGGCTGGTGCAACCTCCGATAGCGCTGTTCCAGCGGTAAAGGGCCGTTCGGCCCTGTCCCCGCGCACCTGAGGAGACGACGGTTCTGGGATGCGGGAGGGACCGATATTGGAAGCCATGGACCGCCAGGACTGCCTGGCCCTTCTCCGCCGGCTCCGCTGGGGTCACGTGGCCATGACGCTGGACGCCATGCCGGCCATTCGCAGCGTGCGGTTCGTGCTCGACGACGGCGACATCCGGTTCTGGGTGTCCAAGGGCTCCCGCCTGCTGCGGGCGGTGTTCGGCACGGTGGTGGCCTTCCACGCCGAGTCCATCGACGAGTCGGCCGGCGAGGCCATGTCGGTGCACGTGACGGGCATCGCCCAGCCGGTGATCGAGGCCCGCTCGAGCCTGTTCCCCACCGCCGGCCTGCCGCCGTGGTCGGGCACGGCCGGCGCCGACGAGCTGATCCGCCTCTCGACCGAGGACATCTCCGGCCAGCGGGTGCGCTGGGAGGCGTCCTGACCTAGCCGCCCAGCGGGGCGGGCAGCCGCGGGCCGGTCTCCAGCAGGGGTGTGCCGTCGGCCGCGAATGCCTCGGCGACCAAGCGGTCCCCGTCGGCCGCCGCCGGGGCGACCGCCGTGTAGAAGCGAAGCCCGGGGAAGTGGCGGTCGGTGTAGAGGATGGCCTTCAGAGGGGTGGGCGAGCCGCCCAGCAGGACCTGCACCGACGCCGCCGGCGCCGAGGTGACCCCGTACACCAGCTCGGCCCCGAAGCCGTAGGTGGGCCCGTAGGACGAGCAGGAGAGCGAGTCCATCCGGGTCGCGTCCCCGCCGCCACCGCCGCTGGACCCGGAGGTCACCACCTCCATGTCCAGGCCGGGCCCGAAGGTGGGGAGCGACCCGCCGCCCGCCCCGCCGGCGGCGGACCGCCCGGCGTCGAGCGGGCTGACCTTGACCCAGAGGCTCCACGCCGAGCCGCCGGCCATGCCGGCGGCGACCTGCACGGCCGGGGTGGGCGCCGGCAGCCGGGCCAGCAGGGGAGGGGCGGCCAGCCGAACCGGCCCGCCGCGTCCGGCGCCGGTGGGTCCGCCGCGGGTGCGGCTCCCCCCGTTGACCACCAGGGCCACCACGACGACCACGGGCAGGAGCACGGCGATCCCCACCAGCCGCAACCACGGCCGCTCCGGGGGAGCCCCCGACGGCGGCGCCGGACCCTCCCCGCCCTCCCCGGACGGGCGGTGAATGGCCCGCCAGTGCGAAGCGGCGTGCACCGCTACCCGGCGCAGTCCCCGCAGGTGCCGAGGATCTCCACCGTGTGGGCCACGTCGACGAAGCCGTGGGCCCCGGCCACCCGGTCGGCCCAGCGCTCCACCTCCGGCCCCTCCACCTCGACGGTGCGCCCGCAGGACCGGCACACCAGATGGTGGTGGTGGCCGGTGCCGCAGCGGCGGTACAGGGTCTCGCCCTCGTCGGTGCGCAGGGTGTCGACCTCCCCGGACTCGGCCAGGGTCCGCAGCTGGTTGTACACGGTCGTCAGCCCCACGCTGTCGCCGCGCGAGCGGAGCTCGGCGAAGAGATCCTGCGCCGACCGGAAGCTGCCCGACTCGTCGAGCAGGGCGGCCACCGCCCGCTTCTGGCGGGTGTCACGAGAGCCAGTCATCGCGTAACCGTTATCATTTCGGATTAGATTATATGCAGTGATTCCCGGTAAGACCCTCACGTTAGCCAGCCTGCTGCTGGCGGCGACGCTGGTGGCGGCGTTGGCCGGTGCCTGCGGGTCGGCGCCGACCGGCCGCGGACGGACCGCCACCGGCGCCGGCGGCCCCGCGGTCGTAGCGGTGGTGGCGGCCGAGAGCCAGTACGGCGACGTGGCCGCCCAGGTGGGGGGCCCCTACGTCCGGGTCCGCTCGATCATGGACAACCCCGACACCGACCCCCACAGCTTCGAGGTCAGCACCCGCGTGGCCCGGGCCATCGCCACCGCCGGGCTGGTCGTGCAGAACGGGCTCGGCTACGACGGCTTCATGGGCCGCATCGAGGGCGCCTCCCCCGACCCGGGGCGCCGGGTGGTCGACGCCCGGACCGTGCTCGGGCTCCCGGCCAGCACCGCCAACCCCCACCTCTGGTACGACCCGGCGACCATGCCCCGGGTGGCGGACGCCATCGCCGCCGACCTGGCCGCCCTGCAGCCGGCGCACGCCTCCTACTTCCGGGCCAACGCCGCACGGTTCCGGGCGTCGCTCACCCCGTGGCTGCAGGCCATCCAACGGCTCCGCAGCCGGTACCCCGGCTTCCCGGTCGCCACCACCGAGCCAGTGGCCGACTACCTGCTGAGCGCCGTGGGGGCCCGCGACCTCACCCCGTTCAGCTTCCAGGCGGACGTCATGAACGGGGTGGACCCCGCCCCCCAGGGCATCGCCACGGAGACCGACCTGCTGCAGCACCGGCGGGTGCGGGCCCTCGTGTACAACCGGCAGGTCACCGACTCCCTCACCTCGGGCTTCGTCCGCACCGCCCGCCGGGCCGGCGTGGCGGTGGTCGGCGTGGACGAGATCATGCCGGCCGGCGAGAGCTACCAGGCCTGGATGCTCGCCACCACCCAGCGCCTCGAGCAGGCGGTGTCCGGCTCATGAGGGGCCAGCCCGTCCTGCAGATGCACGACGTCGAGGTCACCCTCGCCGGCCGGCGGATTCTCGACCGGATAGACCTCGATGTCGGCGAGGGCGAGTTCACCGGGCTGATCGGGTCCAACGGGGCGGGCAAGACCACCCTGCTCAAGACCGTCCTGGGCCTGGTCGAGCCCGACGCCGGCTCCGTGCTCATCGCCGGGCGGCCCCGCTCCCGGCGCAACCCGCTCCTCGGCTACGTGCCGCAGAAGATCAACCTGGACCCCGACATGCCGCTGCGGGCCCGGGATCTGGTCGGCCTGGGCATCGACGGTCACCGCCTGGGGTTTCCCCGCCGCTCCGCCGAGCGCCACCAGCGGGTGGAACGGGCCCTCGCCGCCGTAGGCGCCGAGCGCTTCGCCGACGCCCGGGTCGGCACGCTGTCGGGCGGCGAGCAGCAGAGGGTGATGATCGCCCACGCGCTGGTCAGCCGGCCCCGCCTGCTGCTCATGGACGAACCCCTGGCCAACCTCGACATCAGCAGTGCCAACGATGTGGTGTCGGTGCTGGGGCGGGTCAGCGCCCAGCAGGGGGTGGCGGTGCTGATCTCCGCCCACGACATGAACCCCCTCCTGCCGGTGATGGACCGCATCGCCTACATGGCGGACGGCCGGGTGGCTTCGGGGACCACCGACGAGGTGGTCCGCAGCGAGGTGCTGAGCGACCTGTACCGCCATCCGGTGGAGGTGCTGCGGGTGCAGGGCCGGGTGCTGGTGGTGTCGGGATCATGACGTTCTTCTCCAGCGGGCCGGTGCACGTCGCCCTGATCGTCGGCGCGCTGGTGGCGGTGGTGTCCGGGCCGGTGGGCGTGTTCACCGTCATGAGGAACCAGTCGTTCTCCGGCCACTCCCTCGCCGACATCGGCACCGCCGGCGGCGCCGGCGCCTACCTGGCCGGGTGGAACGTCCTGTACGGCTTCGTCGCCATGAACCTGGTCGCGGCGGCCGCCATGGAGGCGGCCGGGGTGAGGCGGAACCGGGGCCGGGACGTGGCGACGGGGATAGTGCTGGGCGCCTCCCTCGGCCTGTCGGCCCTGTTCCTGCACCTCGAGACCAGATCGAGCACCACCGGGGCCACCATCACCGTGCTGTTCGGGTCCATCTTCACCTTCGACTCCGCCACCGTGCCGTTCGTGGCGCTCACCGCCGCCGTGGCCCTGTCGCTGGTGGCCGTGCTGTACCGGCCCCTCCTGCTGTCCACGGTCAGCCCCGAGCTGGCGGCGGCCCGCGGCGTACCGGTGGGTCTGGTGGGAGCGGCCTACCTTTTGGCCCTGGCCCTGGCCGTGTCGCTGTCCGCGGTGACGATAGGCGCCATCCTGTCCACCGCTCTGCTCGTCGGCCCGGCGGCCACCGCCCTGCGGCTCACCCGCCGCCCGGGGGCCGCCGTCCTGGCCGCCGCCGGCATCGGGGTGGCCGCCACCTGGGCGGGGGTGGCCCTCTCCTACGAGAGCTAC
>JAKAXG010000400.1 GCA_021827225.1 Actinomycetes bacterium
GGCGGGACTCCCACTCGACCCGCCGGGCCCGGCCTCGCTGGCCGGCCTGGCGGTACATGTCCAGCACCTCCTGCGGCACCCAGAAGTCCTGGTCGGGCGGCAGGCCGAGGATCTCCTTGGTGGCGCGCACCTCGTCCGCGCCGAGAGGCGAGCCGTGGGCCTTGGGGCTGTCGGTCATGTTGGGGGACGGGTAGCCGATGTGGCTGCGCAGGATGAGCAGGCTGGGCCGCTCCTCCTCGGCCATGGCCCGGCGGATGCCGGCCTCGAGGGCATCGGTGTCCTCGCCGATCTCGCCGAGGTGCTCGACGTGCCAGCCGTAGCTCTCGAAGCGCTTGCCGGCATCGTCGGTGAGGGCGATCTCGGTGGGGCCGTCGATGGTGATGTGGTTGTCGTCGTAGACGTAGACCAGCCGACCCAGCTTCAGGTGCCCGGCCAGGGACGCGGCCTCGTGGCTGACCCCTTCCATCAGGTCGCCGTCACTGCAGATGACGAAGGTGTGGTGGTCGACCAGGTCGGGGCTGTAGCGGGCCCGCAGCATGCGCTCCGCCAGGCCCAGTCCCACCGCGTTGGCCACGCCCTGGCCGAGCGGGCCGGTGGTGACCTCGATACCGGGCAGGTGGTGCACCTCCGGGTGACCGGGCGTGCGGCTGTGCAGCTGACGGAACTGCTCGAGATCCTCCAGCTCGAGGCCGTAGCCGGTCAGGTACAGCATCGAGTACAGCAGGATGCAGGCGTGACCGCAGGAGAGGACGAAGCGGTCCCGGTCCGGCCAGTGGGGGTCGGACGGGTCGTAGTCCATGATCCTGGTCCACAGCACGTGGGCCAGTGGCGCCAGGGCCATGGCGGTGCCGGGGTGCCCGGCATTCGCCTTCTGGGGGGCATCCATGGCCAGGCCGCGGATGACACTGATGCCCAGCTGCTCGAGGTCGCGCTCCGTCATGCCGCAACCCTACCCATGCCGGTGGGGGTCACCGGCCGCCCCTCAGACCGGGGGGAGCAGGGTGAGGGGAACGGCGGTGGTGGGGCCGTCGGGGAGGATCCGGCAGTGGGCCTCGATGGTCCCATAGGTCTTGAACTCCAGCTCGCCGCGCACCAGGCGGTAGGTGAACTTCCCGGGTTCCACCGTGAAAGGTGACACGTTGCGGGCCACCTGCTCCCCGTCCTCGTCTTTGAAGACGACCTCCAGGATGCCCTCGCCGTCCTCGTCGGGGCGGCAGCGCACCAGCACGATCAGGTGCGGGGTCACCGCGACCGGCGGCTCGCTGGGAGCCGGGAGGGAGAACATGACACCGAGCAGGTCGATCCGGGTGGAGGGGCCGGGGACCGGGCGCAGGTCGATGTTCTCGGCGAAGAGAGCGGAGATGATGTCCATGGCGGCGGGAGGCTAGACCAGGTGGCGGGCTGCTCAGACCGGCTGCGGCTCGCGCCGGGCACCGGCGGCCAGGCGGGGCTGCAGATGGCGGACCTTGAGCCAGCGGAGCCGGCCGGCCAACGCCACGAACCACCAGCCCGGGTCGATCTCCCGCTTGGCGAACGACAGCCGGGCCGAGGTCGGCGCAGCGTGGTGGTTGCTGTGCAGCCCCTCGCCGGCGGTCAGCCAGGCCAGCCACTGGCTGTTGGTGGCCAGACCCTTGAAGACCCGCCGTCCGTAGGTGTGGCCGACGGCGTTGACCGCCGAGTTGAGCAGAAGGTAGGTCACCGCGTGGGTGCCGGCGGCGATGGCGGTCATCTCCCAGTTCTCGCCGAAGATGAAGAACAGGGCCACGATCCCGATGCCCAGGCCGAGCAGCGCGTGGTCGAACAGGATCTTGTCCCACCGGTCGGGCGGGAGGTCCTTGGCGTACTTCTCGACCGTCACGCCGTCCCGGGCGGCCCGGCGGTAGAGCACCACGTTGCCGAACTGCACCTTCCAGAAGCCGTCGATCCTGGGGGAGTGGGGATCGCCCTCCAGGTCGGTGAAGGCGTGGTGCTTGCGGTGCACCCCGACCCACTGGCGGGGCCGGATGCCCGTGCTGATCCACGTCACCACCCGGCACGCGAAGCGCAGCCCGGGCGACATGGTGATCGCCTTGTGCGAGAGGGTCCGGTGCAGGAAAACGGTCGTGAGGAGGATCGCCACCTGGCAGGTAGCCAGACCAACCACGACGGCCACGATTATGCCGGTCATCGAGTCAAAGGTACCCGCTGCAACCCCGGCGAAGCGCCCCGCCCGCCGGTTCTTCCGATCCCTCTCCTGTCGTGGTAAGCCGACCGGGTGAGCCGATACCTGCCGGTGTTCCCGCTGGGCGAACCGCTGCTCCCCACCCAGGTCCTGCCCCTGCACGTCTTCGAGGAGCGCTACCGGATGCTCATGGAGACGCTCACCAGCCCCGGCTCCCCGGCCGAGATGGGCGTGGTGCTGATAGAGCGGGGCAGTGAGGTGGGCGGCGGGGACGTCCGGGTGGCCACCGGCACGGTGGCCCACCTGATCGAGTGGGACCGGATGCCCGACGGGCGATGGGTGGCCATCTTCGCCGGGAGCCACCGCTTCCGGGTGGACCGATGGCTCGACGACGACCCCTACCCGCAGGCGATGGTGGCCGAGACGGCCGACGAGGACTGGGACCCCGCCGACGCCGGGCGCCTGGCTGCGGCCGAGTCGGAGGTCCGCCGGGCCCTGGGACTGGCCGGCGAGCTGGGCGAGCGGGGGGCCAACCCGGCGTTCACCCTCGATCCCGAACCGGTGAGGGCGGCGTGGGAGCTGTGCGTCCGGGCCCCGCTGGGCGCGCTGGACCGCCAGCGCCTGCTGGAGGCCCCCACCCGCTCGGAGCGGCTGGAGATGCTGGAGCGGGAGGTGGCCGAGATCTCCCGATTGCTTGCGTTCAGGCTGCGCGGGCGGTAAGGATCGTCTGGCTGTGAGCAAACAGGACGACAGGGGCCTCGGCACCCACTTCAACGAGCTGCTGGGCCTGGTGATCGCCTACGCCAAGCAGGAGACCGTCCTCCCGCTCAAGAACCTGGGCCGCTACGTCGGCTTCGGCCTGGCCGGGGCCGTCCTGATGGCCGCCGGGGGCGCCATGGCCACCCTGGCGGCGGTCCGCCTGGTGCAGGTCGAGACCGCCCCCCACCTGACGGGGAACCTGACCTGGGTTCCCTACCTGGGCGGGATCGTGGTGGCCGGGGTGGGCTCCGCCTGGGCCGCCACCCGCATCGGGCGGGACGTGAAGCGATGAGCCCCAAGCGCCCCTCGATCAAGCCGGCCACGCCCAAGGGCCTGGCTCCCGGTCAGCGGATCGAGATCACCGACATCCGCAAGAAGCTCGAGGAGATCCGCGGCGACGCCGACGAGACCACCGCCGCGGCCCGGCCCTACGCCACCATGGTCGCCGTCGGCGGCGTGGTGGTGGTGGTGGCCCTGGCGTTCGTGCTGGGCCGGCACCGGGGCCGGCGCAAGTCCACCTGGGTGGAGATCCGCCGGCTGTGACCGCTCCGCTCGTCGCTTCGGCAGGTCCGCTGTGAGCCCCGTGGAGCGGGCGGTCCGGGCTCTCATGCGCCAGGGATGGCGCCGGGGCGTGGTCGGGGGCAGCTCCGCGTGGACCGCGGTGGGCGGCCTGGCCGTCCTGGGATACCTCGGGGGCCGGGCGCTGCGCCGGGAGGCCGACGTGGTCTTCTCCGAGGAGCTGGCTCCGGGCCAGTCGATCCGCATCACCCACGAGGCCCGGCCCTGACTGCCCGGCGCCCCGCGGGCGCCGGGGCCGGCCGCTGGTCCACAATCGGGGGAGTGAGAGTTCTGCTGCGCAATCCCCGGCGGGAGGTGGCCTTCGACGGCCCCCTGGCGGTGTCGTCCCTGCTCAACCGCCTCGAGGTCAACCGCGAGTCGGTCCTGGTGATCGTGGACGGGTCGCTGGTGACAGGAGACGCCACGGTGCCCGACTCCGCGACGGTGGAGATCCGCCCGGTGATATCCGGCGGTGCCCTTTGAGCCGGCCCCTACCGGCCCGGCCCGGCCCGGCGGCGGTGACGCCGTGAAGTGCCGGGTGTGCCGGGAGCCGGCGGTGATCGACATCCGGCGCCACAACGCCGGTTTCTGCCATCCCTGCTTCGTCAAACACTGCCGCGACCAGGTGGGCCGGGCCATCGAGTCGTACCGGATGTTCGCACCCGAGGACCGGGTGCTCGTGGCCGTATCGGGAGGCAAGGACTCCCTGGCCCTCTGGGACATGCTGCTGAAGCTCGGCTACCGGGCCGACGGGCTCTACATAGGCCTCGGGATCGGCGACTACAGCGACGAGTCCGGCGGATACGCCCGGCGCTTCGCCGATTCCAGGTCGGCCACGCTGGTCGAGGTGGACCTGCCGGCCACCTTCGGCTACGACATCCCCACCGGGGCGGCCGCGGCCCGCCGGGCCCCCTGCTCGGCGTGCGGGCTATCCAAGCGCCACCTCTTCAACTCGGCGGCGCTCGACGGCGGCTACGACGCGGTGGCCACCGGCCACAACCTCGATGACGAGGCGGCGGTGCTGTTCGGCAACGTCCTGCGCTGGGACATGGGCTACCTGGGCCGCCAGCACCCGGTCCTGCCGGCCGGCGACGGGTTCGTGCGCAAGGTGAAGCCGCTGGTGCGCCTGGGCGAGCGGGAGACCGCGGCGTACTGCGTGCTCGAGGGCATCGACTACATCGTCGAGGAGTGCCCGATGGCCGAGGGTAACCGTCACCTGGGCTACAAGAACGCCCTCAACGAGATCGAATCCACCTCGCCGGGATCCAAGGCGGCATTCCTGTTCGGGTTCCTGGAGCGGATCTCGCCGCTAGTGCAGCCGACAGCGTCGGCCGAGCGGGAGGACCTCCATCCCTGCCCCGGGTGCGGTTCGCCGACCGTGGCCGAGGTGTGCGCCTTCTGCAAGCTCGTCGAGCGGGCCACCTCCCGGTGAGCCGCCCCTTCTCCGCCGGTGAGCGGATCCTGCTGTTCGACTCGAAGGGCCGGCGCTACCTGGT
>JAKAXG010000401.1 GCA_021827225.1 Actinomycetes bacterium
TTCGACGGTCACGTTGGCCTCACATACGTTCCGGCCCCCAGCCGGGGTGCCGTTCGTGCGTCCCGGATGCTAGTCAACGTCGGGCCTCGGGCGGCAAGCCGGGATGGGGCCGGCGGCCTGCCGGGGATGGGGCCGGCCGCCTGCCGGGGGTGGGGCCGGGTGTTTCAGCCTGTCGGGGGTGGGGCCGGGTGTTTCAGCCTGTCGGGGGTGGGGCCGGGTGTTTCAGCCGGTTTCGATGCTTTTAGTGCAGAACTACCGCGCATAGCGCGTCGTTCTGCACAAAAAAGGATGGCAGGCGCCGTCAGAGCGGGCCGACCGGCCGCACTCCCCTGCCGATGTCGGAGCTGAGATGGCCGACCACCAGCTCGGGGGCCAGGTCGGCGAGGGGCACCAGGACGAACCCCCGTTCCCACATGCGGGGGTGGGGCACGACCAGGTCGGGCTCGTTGACCACCTCGTCGCCGACCAGGAGAACGTCCACGTCCAGCGTCCGCGGCCCCCAGCGCTCGAGCCGGACCCGCTCCGCCGCCGCCTCCGCCGCCTGTGCGGCAGCCAGCAGCTCCCTCGGAGTGCGGGTGGTGCGCAGCTCGACCACGCAGTTCAGGAAGGCCCCCTGCCCCGGCGGTCCGCCCACAGGATCGGTCTCGTAGAGGTGGGAGACGGCCACCACATCGGGCAGGCGGGCAACCGCCCCGGCCAGATAGGCGCGGCGGTCCCCCAGGTTGGAGCCGAGGGCCAGGAAGGCCCGGGCCGGTTCACGGGGCTGGCGCCTCTCCTGCACCACGTCGAGCGCGGTGGGCGGGGGCGGGGCGTCGCCGACGGGAGGGTGGGGCCGGCGCGACGCGGGGGCCTGGGGCCGGGGCCGCCGGCCGGTCACGCCGGCACCTGGCGCGCCGGCACCTGGCGCGCCGGAGCGGGCCGGGCCAGCTCGTCGCCGGAGCGGTGGATGCGCACCCCGGCCACCGCCAGGTCGACGGGCACCGGCGGCCTCACCTTGCGGACCGTCACGGTCACCGCCTGCAGCGGCGGCGCACCGGCGGACGTGGCGGCCGCGGCCGCAGCCCGGGCGATCCGCTCCGCCAGATGTTCCAGAAGGTCGGAGTGGGGGCCCTCCACGACCGCGGCGACGGCGGAGGCGACCGCGCCGTAGTCGACGGTGTCGGCCAGGTCGTCGCTGGTGCCGGCAGCGCGCAGGTCCAGGTGCAGGTCCAGGTCCACCTCGAAGGGCTGGGCTCGCCCCTTCTCCTCGGCCAGCACACCGTGGGTCCCGGTGGCCCGCAGGCCCCGGAGCTGGACGGTGTCGGAGGCCGGGCCCTGCGGGTAGCTCACTCCGCGGCGGCCGGCTCCGGGGAGCTGCCCGCCAGCTGGGGGGCCAACGCCACCAGCTCCCGACCGGCCGGGCCCATCTGGCGGCCCAGGATTCGCTCCACGACGGCGATGGCCTTGGGACCG
This sequence comes from Actinomycetes bacterium, assembly GCA_021827225.1. The sequence continues at coordinate 1,453 of JAKAXG010000401.1, forward strand.
CTCGGGACCATGCCCGACCACCTGAGGTATCCGGCGACCACGCCCATCAGACGGTCGCCGAGCTCCTCCTGGTGGACCAGGATGCGCTCCCCGGCACCGATCCAGTGCTTCATGTGGAGGTACAGATCGCCCAGCACCGCCGATGCGTCGTCGTGGGGCCCCAGCGGGACATGGGACCAGGTCATGTCCAGCTCGTCGTAGGCGTGCAGGTTGTGCGGAGACGGGAGCAGCGACACGATCCGGGTGAAGCCCTCCCCCCGCAGCCACAGGATCTCCTCGTGGCGGCGCACCTTGCGGTGGTTGCGGGCGTAACCGCCCGGCCGCTCGCTCACGGCCAGCTTGCCCTTGATGACCCAGGCGAAGTACCGGGGGGGAATCCCCTTCGCCCACTTACCCTTCAACCGCCACCTCCAGTGGACGAACGCCCGGCCGGGCCGCTCTCCCGGCGGCCAGCCGACAGGCCATGACCGCGGGTTTCACATCATGAACTCTGACCAGCTCGGCGCCTGCCAGGATGGCCCACGCGGTGGTGGCCACCGTGGCCTCGAGGCGCTCCTGCGCCGGCAGGGGGCCGCCGGCGGGACCGGCCGCCACCCTTCCCAGAAACGACTTGCGGCTGGTTCCCACCAGCACCGGCCAGCCGGTGTCCACCAGCACATCCAGGTGCTTCAGCAGGGTCAGGTTGTGGGAGCCGTTCTTGGCGAAGCCGATGCCCGGGTCTATCCAGATCCGCTCCACCCCGGCCCGGCGGGCCGCCTCCGCCCGCTGCACGAGGTGATCCCGCACCTCCGCCACCACGTCGTCGTAGACGGCGTGACCTTGCATGGTGGACGGATCCGCTCTCATGTGCATGGCCACCCATCCGGCCCCGGTCTCGGCGGCGACCGGCCACAGGGTGGCCGACACGTCGTTGATGATGGACGCACCGGCGGCCACCGCGGCCCGGGCCACGGGCTCCTTCCGCGTATCGACCGATACCTCCACCTGTGCGGCGAGGGCCTCGATGACGGGCAGGACCCGCCTGATCTCCTCCCCGGCGTCCACCGGGCGGGCGCCGGGACGGGTCGACTCCCCGCCGACGTCTATCACGTCGGCGCCCTCGGCGATCATCTGCTGCCCGTGGTCGATGGCCGCTTCCGGATCGAGCCAGCGGCCGCCGTCGGAAAAAGAGTCGGGAGTCACGTTGAGGACACCCATAACCCGAGCCACCGGGTCAGCGTACCGGGGCCGGGACCGGCGGGTCGGAGGTAGGAAGGGTGATATCAGTGCCTGCCATGGATGAAGCTCATGGCTTCGTTGCGGGCGGCGACGCTGTCGCGCATCAAGCCGCGCACCGCCGAGGTGACCGTGGTGGCCCCGGGCTTGCGCACGCCTCGCATGGACATGCACAGGTGCTCGGCTTCGACCACTACCAGCACGCCGCGGGGTTCCAGCACCTCCTGGATCCGGTCCGCCACCTGGGTGGTGAGCCGCTCCTGGACCTGCGGGCGCTTGCTGAAGCCCTCGACCAGGCGGGCCAGCTTCGACAGGCCAGTGATGCGACCGTCCTTGTTCGGGATGTAGGCGACGTGGGCCTTCCCGAACCAGGGAACCAGGTGGTGCTCGCAGACGCTGAAGATGGGGATGTCCTTCACCATGACCATCTCGTCGTGGTCGGCTTCGAACACCACCTTGAGGTGGTCGCCCGGGTCCTCCCGGAGACCGGCGAAGATCTCCTCGTACATGCGGGCCACCCGTTTCGGGGTGTCGAGCAGGCCGTCGCGCCCGGGATCCTCGCCTATGGCCAGGAGGATCTCCCGGACGGCGGCCTCGATGCGGGGCAGGTCCACGCCCCCGGGCACGGTAGCTGTATCGAGATCCTCGTCTGCGGCGATGTCGACGTCCATGATGTTCTTTTACTGTCTACTGCTCGCTGGCCTTCGGCGCCGGGCGGCCCCGCCGGGCCCGGACCGGCTCGTCGAGCGCGGCCCGGGAGCCGGCGGCACCGGAGGCACCGGCGTCGCGGGCGGGAGGCTTGGCCGGGGAGCGCCGGCGGCCGGAGGGCGGCTCAGCGGTAGAACCGGCATCGGCCACCCCGCGGGTCTTGGCCACACGGGCCGGCTTGGCCACACCGGCCGGCTTGACCACACGGGCCGGCTTGACCACACGGGCCGGCTTGACCGGATTAGCCGGCTTTGCCGGCTTGGCGGGCGGCGTGGCCAGAGGCGAGGTGGTCAGGTTGCGGGGCGCGGGCGCAGCCGGGTCCACGGCCCTGGCGGAAGCGCCGGCGGGCACGGCACGGCCGGGTGCGACAACCGGCCGCCGGCGGCGGGTCGGGCTCTCGGCGGGCGGGTCGGCCGGTACCGGGACCGGTCCACCACTATCCGCCCGGCGCTGGTCCCGGCGGGCGGAGCGGGCGGGGGCAGCCTCCGCTGACGGCCACGGCTCCAGGGACCCGAGGATGTCGGCCAGTTCCAGGCTGTCGAGGGTCTCCTTCTCGACCAGATCCCGGGCCATCCGGTCCAGGACGCCCCGGTGGTGCACCAGCACCGCCCGGGCCCGGCTGTGAGCCTCCTCCACCAGGGTCCGGACCTCGCGGTCGATGGCGGCGGCGACCTCTTCGGAGTAGTTGGCCTGGTGGTTGAGCTCCCGCCCGAGGAACACCTCCCCGTCCCGGTGGCCGAGCTGCTGGGGGCCGAGCGTGTCGCTCATGCCGTACTCGGTGACCATGGCGCGGGCTATGCGGGTTACCTTCTCGATGTCGTTCTCCGCCCCCGTGGTCGGCTCGCGGAACACGATCTCCTCGGCCGTGCGCCCCCCGAGAGCCATGGCCATGGCGTCGCGCAGCTGGCTGCGGGAATGGTTGTACCGGTCCTCCGGCAGGGTGTAGGTGAGCCCGAGAGAGCGGCTGCGGGCGACGATGGAGACCTTGTGTATGGGGTCGGCGTGGGGCAGGACGTGCCCGACGATGGCGTGGCCGGCCTCGTGGTAGGCGGTGACGAGCTTGTCCTCGGCGCTCATGACCAGGGTCTTGCGCTCGGGACCGGCCAGCACCCGGTCAATGGCCTCCTCGCACTCCCTCATCCCGATCTGGCGCAGGTTGCGCCGGGCGGTGAGGATGGCCGCCTCGTTGAGCAGGTTGGCCAGGTCGGCGCCGGTGAAGCCGGGGGTGCGCCTGGCCAGCACGTCCAGGTCGGCGGTAGGGGCCAGGGGCTTGCCCTTGGCGTGCACCTCGAGGATCCGGCGCCGCCCGTTCAGGTCGGGCCGGTCCACGACGATCTGGCGGTCGAAGCGCCCGGGACGCAGCAGCGCCGGATCCAGGATGTCCGGCCGGTTGGTGGCGGCTATGAGGATGATGCCGCCGCGGACGTCAAAGCCGTCCATCTCCACCAGCAGCTGGTTGAGGGTCTGCTCGCGCTCGTCGTGACCGCCGCCCAGGCCGGCGCCACGATGGCGGCCGACCGCGTCGATCTCGTCGATGAAGATGATGCAGGGCGCGTTCTTCTTGACTTGGCTGAACAGATCGCGCACCCGGGAGG